>DATGQM010000051.1:0-12216 GCA_035304205.1 Arenibacter sp.
TAAAGCAGGGATATGCCCATCAATTTCCGAGAAATGTCCTACATCGAAATATGGGCGGGGATGGATTTTTGGAAATCGGAAGATATGCAGGAGTATCCGCGACGGAATGGAGCTGGGCATCCCTGATATTTGATATGGACAATGACGGTCTCCGCGATATTTTTATAAGCAATGGTATATATAAGGACTTATTGGATAGGGACTATCTTACTTATATGGCAAACGAGGAAAAAGTAAGGAACATGATGAGGACCGAAGAGGCGGTAATCATGAAATTGATCGATCTAATGCCTTCCCAGGCTGTCCCCAATACGGCCTTTAAAAATATGGGCGATTTTCGATTCGAGAACAAGGCCGACGTTTTTGGATTGGGCGTCCCCAGTTTTAGCAACGGCAGTGCCTATGCCGATCTGGACAACGACGGAGACTTGGACTTGGTCGTAAACAATGTTAATATGCCCTCCTTTGTTTATGAGAACAAGACGGACACTTCCTTATACAAAAGTATTTCCATAAAATTTGGATCCAACTCAAAAAACACCCAGGGCATAGGGGCAAAGGCCATAATATACTATGGTGATAACAATATGTCCATGGCGGAAAACTACCCTTCCAGAGGATTTCAAAGCTCCGTAGGCTATGGCGTGCATTTTGGATTAGGGGCAAACAACCATATAGACAGCCTACTAATAATTTGGCCCACCGGAGCAATATCCAAAGAAACGCATTTGGCCGCCAACAAAGCTTATACTTTTTTCCAACCTTCAGATACTATTCTCCCCGATCCTGTACCGCTTAACGGCAAACCTTTCGATCGCATAGAGCCTTTATTCGATTTTCGACATAGGGAGAATAACTTTGTAGATTTCAACCGGGAAAGGTTATTACCGCAGATGTACAATAATGAAGGGCCGGCCCTGGCCACGGCCGACCTAAACGGGGATGCTGTTCCGGATATCTATATAGGGGGTGCCAAGAACCAACACGGGAGTCTATTCCTATCCGGCCCGCATGGAAAGGGCTATAGGAAAATTACTGACCCTTTCCTGCTCGATAAAAGTTCCGAAGACACAAATGCCCTATTCTTCGACAGTGACAATGACGGGGATCTGGATCTGTACGTCTGCAGTGGGGGAAAAGCATTCTCCACATACGATTCGGCCCTACATGATCGATTGTATCTCAATGACGGCAATGGTAATTTCGCCAAATCACCGATACCCTTGCCCTTTCCCCATCCCTTAAGTTCCTCCACCGTGAGGGCAGTGGACTTTGATAAGGACGGCGACCTAGACCTGTTCGTAGGTGGAAGGTTCGATCCCCAGACCTATGGGGCACCCGTATCCAGCTACCTCCTGGAAAATAAAGGTCAAAACAAATATGACATATACCCTGCCCCTTTTCTAACCAATATTGGAATGGTTACCGATGCCGCCTGGGCGGATATTGATCAGGATGGATGGCAAGATCTTATCGTTCTGGGCGAATGGATGCCCATTAAAATATTTATTAATAAAGAAGGGAAATTTACGGATGAAACCGCTTCCTATGGCTTATCGGGAATGCTTGGGCTATGGTCTACCCTTAAAATAGCCGATATTAACGGGGATGGAAAGATGGACCTATTGGCCGGTAATGTCGGCCATAATTCATTTTACAGATCCGGTACCAGAGTATACCTCAACGATTTTGATCGCAATGGCTACGCCGATCAGATATTCTGCCATAAATTAAATGATAACTATTACCCCATCGTGGACAGGGATGAACTTTTGGCACAATTACCGAGCCTAAAAAGCAAAATATTGTACTTTAAGGATTATGGTCCTGCTTCCATAACAGATCTATTTGAGGCTGAGAGCCTAGAAGCCGCCCATATCCTGGATATACAACATACGGCTACTACACTCTTTTTAAATATAGGGGGGAAATTCATTCCCCAAGAACTACCTGCAGAAATCCAATATTCCAATGTTAACGCCATCCAGGTCTTTGATGTTGATAAGGATGGAATAATGGATATGTTGTTGGGAGGGAACCAATATCTTGTCAAACCCCAATTTGGAAGACAGGATGCATCCATGGGATGGCTGGTATATGGCCGGCGAACCAAGGAAGGGGAATATGGATTCGGGGCCATCGAAAGTTTGGGGATAGAAGGGCAGATCCGAGATTTTTCGGTCCTCCCATATAAGGACAAATTTATTTTGGTCACGGCAATAAATAATAACAATGTGCTTTTCCATGAGATACCCTAACATAATTAAATATATATTGCCATGGGTATCCTTATTGGGCATAATAGGATGCCAATCCGATTATACCAAAATGCTGAACCGGGAGGCAAAGGAAGGAATCCAGAAAGATAGCCTCATACTAGGGCTGGTAATGGGAGAAAACAGGACCGATTTTTATAGGCGCTGCTGGCAACTCAATCAAGAAAGGTTAATAACCCAAGGCCCAAAAAAAGAAACCGTAGAATATTCACTTCCCCTGCGGGAGGACGAAAAATCAGTTTTCGATATAACCCTACTCTTTTATGGGATCTTTAACGCCCACGACATCATGATAGGAATGGATATGTCCTTTTATTATACGGCATGGGCACCATGGAATAGCGAATTAACGGCACAGCAACTACTGCCCAAAGTCCAGGATACCTTAAGAAGCTGGTTTCCGGGAAATGATTTTATTGCCATAGAATCAGACAATCTTGAGAGCCCGATCTATGTGAAGATCGATGGAAACCGTCAAATAAGCGCCTATGTCAAGGACGATAAGGATGTGGTCGTGAAAATTGAGGATCTTAAACAAAAATATCCCGAAAAATTTAAACGATAGCAAGCATGCAAAAGAAAGCTTATATACTCTTGATCGCCCTAGTTACAATCCTTTCTTCATGTACGGAAAATAAGGTGGAAACAAAAAACGAGGGGCTTTTTCAATTAATGGATAGTACACGGACAGGAATCAATTTTATAAACGACCTTAGCTACGACCAGGAATTTAATGTTTACCGTTATAGGAATTTTTATAATGGTGGTGGAGTGGCCATTGGCGATATAAATAACGATGGCCTCTTGGATATTTATTTTACCGCAAATCTTTCCGGGAATAAACTCTACCTGAACAAAGGCGATCTTAAGTTCGAGGATGTTACCGAAATAGCCGGGGTTGCGGGGACAAGGGCATGGTCTACAGGGGTTACTTTTGCGGATATAAACGGGGATGGCCTATTGGATATCTATGTTTGCAACTCGGGCGATATCGCCGGGGATAATAAACAAAATGAGCTGTTTATAAATAACGGGGACCTCACGTTTACGGAATCCGCTGAAAAGTATGGCCTGGACGACAAAGGGTATTCTACCCATGCCTCATTTTTTGATTATGACAAGGATGGCGATCTAGACGTGTACCTTTTAAATAATTCATACAAATCTATAGGTAGTTTTAATCTGCAGCGTAACGAAAGATATGAGAGAGATCTCTTGGGAGGGGATAAATTCTTGCGAAATGATGGTGAAACCTTTATGGACGTAACCGAGGAAGCGGGAATTTATAGTAGCGTTATAGGCTTTGGACTTGGGGTTACCGTAGGAGATATAGATAATGATGGCTGGGAGGATATTTATGTTTCCAATGATTTTTTTGAAAGGGATTATCTATATCTGAACAATCAGGATGGCACCTTTAGGGAGGTTCTCACGGAACAGATCAAATCTATTAGTGGCTCGTCCATGGGGGCGGATGTTGCGGACATTAACAATGATGGGTATAACGATCTGTTCGTTACCGAAATGCTCCCTTCGGAATATACCCGTTTAAAGACCGTGACCACTTTTGAGAACTGGAATAAATATCAATTGAACCTTAAAAATGACTATTACCATCAATTTACACGTAATACGCTTCAACTCAACAATAGCAATTCTACCTTCAGCGAAATAGGCAGGTTTAGCGGAGTAGAAGCATCGGACTGGAGTTGGGGGGCCCTGTTTTTTGACATGGACAATGATGGGCTCAAAGATCTATTTATTGCTAATGGCATATATAAGGACCTCACGAATCAGGATTATCTACAATATATTTCCAGCGAGACCGTAATTCAGTCCATCGTGGCCAATAATAAAGTAGATTACAATAAGCTCATCGAAATTATCCCATCCAATATGGTGGAGAACCATGCCTATAAAAATCTCGGGGACTTAGAATTCACCCGTGAATGGAATTCGGGACTTAACACACCCAGTTTCTCCAACGGATCTGCATACGGAGATCTGGATAATGATGGTGATCTAGATCTAGTGGTCAATAACGTTAATATGCCCTCCTTTATTTATCGTAACAATTCCGATATACAGAACGACCATAATTATTTGAAATTTATTTTGAAGGGCGATAGAAGGAACACCAATGCCATCGGCACCAAAATAAAGGTCACCTCCAAGGACGGTAGCCAGTATATGGAACAACAACCAATTAGGGGGTTTCAGTCCAGTGTAGATCTACGGCCCAACTTTGGCCTTCCCGGAAGTGATCCCGTAAAGGTGGAGGTAAGCTGGCCTTCAGGGAAAGTGAGCCAATTGGCGGATGTTGCCGTAAACCAAACGCTGACATTATATGAAGAAGAGGCACTGATCCCCATAAAAGAAACCGTCCCGGTCCCCCCAATGCTATTTAGGCCGGATTACCAAACTATAAAGTACCAACATCGTGAAAATAGATTTGTAGATTTTGATCGAGATAGATTACTCCCCCATATGCTGAGCACCCAAGGACCGAAAATGGCGATTGCCGATATAAACAACGATGGCCGGGACGATATTTTTATAGGAGGGGCCAAGGGCAGCCCTGGCACGTTATTATTGGGGGAAAGTGATCGGTTTATCGTATCCCATCAGACCGATTTTGAAAATGGAAAAGAACAGGAGGATGCAGGGGCGCTTTTCTTTGATGCGGATAATGATGGAGATCCCGATCTGTATGTATGTAGCGGAGGGGTAGAATTCTCGCAATTTTCAAGCTATTTAAAGGATCGGTTATATTTTAATGATGGAAAAGGCAATTTCTCCCTTTCGGACCAACAATTACCAACAACTACGGGCACCCATAGTACCTCTATCGTAATATCTGCGGATATCGATAAGGATGGCGATCTAGATCTATTTATAGGGGAACGCTCCGTTCCCGGACAATACGGGGTGCCCTGTTCCGGATTTATATTACGGAACGACGGCAAGGGGGCATTCGGGGACGCTACCGAGGAACTGGCACCGGAACTTCGCAATATTGGAATGATCACCGATGCTAAATTTATAGATCTGGATGGCGATGGATATGAAGAACTTATAATTACCGGGGAATTTATGGGTATTGAGATCTTCCTTAACCATACTGGCAAATTTAAACGAAAAAAAGAGAATCCCTTGTCCGACTTAAAAGGATGGTGGAATGTCATACATGCCGTAGACCTAGATAATGACGGCGATCTGGATCTGGTATTGGGGAACCATGGAAAAAATTCAAAATTCAAGGCAAGCCGGGAAAAACCAATAAACTTATTTGTCAAAGATTTTGATCACAATGGTGTTAGTGATCCCATTATGACCTTTACCGCTGAAAATGGCAAACTTTACCCGTACAACTTAAGGCATAACTTGATCGGACAATTAAAGGACCTTAAAAAGAAATTTCCCAATTATGAATCATTTAAGGATGCCAGTATTACTGAAATCTTTACCGCCCAAGAATTGGAAGGTGCGTTAAAATTGGAAGTCAATACTTTATCGTCCCTTATTCTGATCAATGACGGCAATTTTAACTTTAGGATCATGGACTTGCCCTTGGAGGCCCAATTTTCACCTATCTATGCGATAAATTCCCATGATTTTGACCAGGACGGGGATATGGATATTGTTATGGGCGGTAATCTTTATGCCGTAAAACCGGAAGTAGGAAGGTACGACGCTTCCTATGGAATTTACCTGGAGAACAATAATCTAAAATTCAAATTCCACAAGGACGGTCGAGGTCTTTTTTTGGATGGGGAAACCAGGGATATAAAAATATCGGGGCGTAACCTAATTGCCACCAAAAACAATGATTCTATCGCCGTTTTCAAATATTAGCACTATATAATGAAGAACTTCCTTATCCTGCTCCTTAGTTTCGGTCTTCTGCCGTTCGGCTGCAAAAAGACCCACGATCCCATTGTACAAGCCCCTATTTATTTTGAGGTCGTACCCAAAGAGGTCAGTGGACTGGATTTTGAGAACATATTGGTGTCAAAGGATAGCCTGAATATTATAGAATACCTATATTATTACAATGGTGGCGGGGTAGCCATTGGCGACATCAACAACGACGGCCTGGAAGATATTTATCTTACCGCCAATGAATCGCCCGATAAATTATATTTAAACTTAGGTGACTTTAAATTTAAGGATATCAGTGAAGCATCAAAAATAAAAATAGATTCTACCTGGTCTACCGGGGCGACCATTGCGGATGTCAATAATGATGGTTTTATGGACATCTATGTATCCAAGGTGGGGAACTATAAAAATTTAAAGGCAAATAACCTGTTATATCTCAATAAAGGCGATGGTACCTTTAACGAAGTTTCTGAAATGGTAGGGCTGGATTTTTCAGGTTTTTCTACCCAAGCAGTTTTCTTCGACTATGATAGGGACGGGGACCTGGACATGTACCTCATGAACCATTCCATCCATAGTACCAGAAGTTACGGGACCGTGAATAAAAGAACAGAAAAGGATTCCCTGGCCGGAGATCGTCTGTTCGAAAACAAGTTGGAATCGGGTACCTTAAAATTCGAGGATGTTACCGAGCGGGCAGGGATATATAGCAGTCCCTTGGGATATGGTCTTGCACTGATCGCATCGGATATAGACCAGGATGGTTGGTTGGACATTTATGTCGGCAATGACTTTCATGAAAATGATTATATATATCTAAATCAGGGAGACAAGACCTTTAAGGAAAAGGGAGAAGAATTCCTTAAACATACGAGCAGGTTCACTATGGGAGTGGACATTGGGGATATGGACAATAACGGCAAACAGGACATCTTTACGCTGGACATGATGCCTTTCCAACATGATATTTTTCTCAGATCGGGAGGGGAGGATTCGGACAAAGTGAGCAAGATCAAGGAGAATTTTGGCTTCGGAACACAATATGCCCGAAATCATTTCCAATTGAACCAGGACAACAAATCCTTTTTGGACATTGCCCTAATGACGGAAACCCATGCCACGGATTGGAGCTGGTCCGTACTGATGGAGGATTTCGATAATGATGGACTAAAGGATATCTTTATCACCAATGGCATCTATAAGCGTCCCAACGACCTGGATTATATAAATTATCTGAGCAGTACGGATTTTAGTCAATATAACCGCAGCAAATCCTATGAAGTGGAACAGAAACTTATAGAAACCATGCCCACTTTAAAAATTCCCAATGTCATTTTTCAAAATAAAGGAAACTTTGAATATCAAAGATATATGGAAGAAGCCGGATTTGAACCTTCCTATTCCAATGGTGCGGCAACAGCAGATCTAAACAATGACGGTAAATTGGACCTGGTAGTGAACAACCTTAATGGGTCGGCCCTTATCCTAAAAAATAAAAGTACCGCTTCCGATACCCATAATTGGATTGGATTGCAATTAATGGGCAATGCAGAAAATCCAATAACCATAGGCTCCAAGGCAACGGTATATACAAAGGGCAAAACCGGTTTTAAGGAACTGATCACCACAAGGGGGTTTCAATCCTCCTCTTCCCCAAAACTCCATTTCGGTCTAGGGGAGGAATCCAAGGTAGACTCCGTTAAGGTTATCTGGCCGGACGGAACTGTACAAGTTTTGGATAATCTTGCCCTTGACCGGTACCACATTGTACAACGCGACAGTACCACATCCCAAATTAAGGAATTGCCCGTCATGGCCCCTGAATTTATTATAACCGAATTTCCGTACACCCATTTTGAAAACACTTATTACGATTACGAATTAGAACCTTTAATGCCCGAAAAGATATCGGAGGAAGGACCGGCGATGGTCGTTGCCGATTTTAATTTAGATGGCTTGGACGATATATTTATCGGAGGGGCCAAGTACCAGGCCGCCTCTTTATTTATCCAACAACGGGATGGTACCTATACCACCCGATTTAGGCCCGCTTTTGAAAGTGATAAAAACTTTGAGGATGTTGATGCCCTGGCATTTGATCTGGACAATGATGGGGACTTGGATCTATATGTAATGAGCGGTGGAAACGACATGCCGGAAGGAGATCCGTATTTGGAGGATCGCGTATACCTAAATGACGGTAAAGGGAATTTTGAACGCCTCAAGGCCACCTTGCCAAAGACGAATGGGGGGAGCATAGCGGCAGGGGACTTCAACAAGGATGGCTTTATAGACCTATTCATCGGCTCCCGATCCATACCCGGGGGCTACGGACTTTCCCCAATTAGCCTAATCCTTAAAAATACGGGCAAAAGTAATTTTGAAATTGTTGAAAGCGGGACTTTTGGAATGATTACGGACAGCCAGTGGGCAGATCTAAATAATGATGGCCTTTTGGATCTGATTATGGTAGGGGATTGGATGCCCATAACCGTGCTGACCAATAATGGCGATTCTACATTTACCGATCTAACGAACGAACTTGGACTGGAAAACACCGAAGGAATGTGGAATGCGATCTTGATAGCCGATCTGGACGGGAACGGCCATCTGGACATCGTTGCCGGAAATGCGGGACTCAATTTAAAATGGAAGGCTTCCGACACCCATCCCGTAAAACTATATATAGATGACTATGACGGGAACGAACAATCGGATCCCATTATTTTCTATGATTTTTTTGGACATCCGGTACCCTTCGCCTCCCGGGACCAACTTATGCGACAATTGCCGATGCTAAGAAAAAAGTTCTTGAGCTACTCCGATTTTTCCAAGATCAAAAATATCGAGGACTTAACAGGGAAAAAAGAAAAGGACATTTTAGAGATCAAGCAAATTTCCGAGTTACGCTCGATGATATATATGAACACGGGAAATGGCTTTATACCTTCCCCCCTTCCCAAGGAAACCCAAATGGGCAGTATTGATGCCTTTTACCTGGATGGGGACCTGGAATCTCCCGCCCTCTTTTTCGTAGGCAACTACTCCGGCTACGTAAACGAACTCGGAAACATTGCAGGTAATCCTGGCGGCGTACTCGCCAATTTTAGGGATAAGGGCTATACCGCCTATAAAAACCTAAAACTACCCCAAGGATCAAGTGGCCGGAAAATAGAGAAAATAGGCGAAAATAGATATTTAGTAATCTCGAACAATGGCAAGGCCTATACCCTAGAAAGTAAACGGCCATGACGGCAGGTCCCTATGCCACATAATGCTTCGGACTTAATGCCGGGATATATGAATTTCAACCCTATAACCCATAGAATTCATCCTTATTTTGCAAAAAACACATATATTCCTACCACGATCAGACAGATCAAGATCCCAAAATGCTTCACATACCTATAAGGCTCAATAGAGACCTGCCGGGTATATTTTAATTCGTAGGCTTCCTTATTTGGATATAGTTTTCCGATAAGCAACATGATGCCTATATTGGCCAAAAATAAAATGGCCATAACATGGAGGTAGTGTGGATAAGCTCCGGCCTCCACCAATTTCAGTGCAGTTGGATCGGTTATCCCGGATTCGGCCGCTTTGACCAAAGCCTTTTCCACAAAATGATCCTTTAGAAAGAACTGGCTCACGATATATAATATGGATCCGAAAAAAATACCGATCTTGGCAGCAATAGCAGGTACCTTCTTGGTTAAATAGCCCACCACGATTATCGTAAAAATGGGAATACTATAGATACCGTTTATTTCTTGCAGGTAATTGAACAAACTTCCCGCATTGGCGATCATTGGAGCTATAAGCATAGCTGCCAGGGCCAAAAAAATCCCAAATATCTTTCCATACCGGACTACCAGGGATTCGGATGCCCCCTTGTTTATATGCTGTTTATAGATATCTATTCCGAACAGGGTCACCGAACTGTTGAGCACACTATTAAAAGAGCTCAAAATAGCTCCAAATAGTACGGCGGCAAAAAACCCTACCAATGGTTTAGGCAATACTTCCCGTACCAATTCCGGGTAGGCAAGGTCGCTAGACGCCAGCCCTCCTTCAAAATAATGATAGGCGATCATCCCTGGAAGAACCAAGATCAACGGTCCCAAAATCTTTAAAACAGCGGCAAGCAAGAGTCCCTTTTGACCTTCGGCAAGGTTCTTGGCCCCCAAGGCACGTTGAATGATCTGTTGGTTGGTACCCCAATAAAAAAGCTGTACGAGCATCATTCCGGTAAAAATGGTGGAAAAAGGCACTTCCTGCCCCGGGTTCCCAGTGGAATCGAAACGTTCAGGGTCTGCGCCCATTAAATTCTCCATGCCATTAAATACATTACCATCCCCAATAGCCATCAAACCAAAAATAGGAATTAATATCCCACCAACTATAAGTCCGATCGCATTGATACTATCCGAGACGGCCACCGCTTTTAATCCCCCGAAAATCGCATAGATCGATCCTATTATTCCTATTCCCCATATACAGATAACCAAAGCTGTAGTTTCCGAAACGCCCAGAAGTTCCGGTACATCGAACATCCCGCTAATGGCAACCGATCCGGAATATAAAATAACCGGTAAAAGTACGACCACATATCCGGTCAGGAATAATCCGGAAGTGATAGTCTTTGTAGTTACGTCAAACCTATTGGCCAAAAATTGGGGAATGGTCGTTAAGCCCCCCTTTAAATATCTGGGCAATAGAAATATGGCGGTTACCACTATGGCAATGGCCGCCAAGGTCTCCCAGGCCATAACCGACAACCCATCGGAATAGGCACTGCCGTTAAGGCCAACGAGCTGTTCTGTAGAAAGGTTGGTCAACAACAAAGAACCTGCAATTACTCCTGCGGTTAAACTCCTACCTCCCAAGAAATAGCCGTCAGAAGTATTTTCGTCAGTATTTCTAGTAGCCAAGTAAGCTATGACCCCTACAAGTAATGTAAAACCTACAAATGAAAAAATCCCAATCATCGAAATCTGGTTTAGTTGGTTGAAGCGGGTAAATATATTGGATTAATTAGAAAAAACAATCGGCATCACCCATTAATTCATAAAGTCGGCCCGAAATATTTATTACCCAGTCCATTAAGGTCCTGATCCAATCAAAAATAAGCCTTATTATAGTTGGATATCATATAATTTTTGTGTTAATTGTTAGGCCTAAAATCTGATTTATATAGGCAAAAATATAATCGCTCCTTAAACCGGGGCTTAAAAATATTTGAGATGAAAAAATTGATCGGCTTATTTTTATTGACCTACGGTCTTACGTCCTGCGACAAAAAGACGGAACCTATAGTTATCAGTGCCGACGACCTCCATCAATCGATTCAAAAAGTGGCGGACATTATGATCCACGATATTTTTTCACCTCCCGTGGCCAGTAGGATTTTTGCCAATCCCAATATTGCCGCCTATGAAATAATGGCCCTGGGCAACGAGGATTACGTTTCCTTTGTGGGCAAAGTAAACGAACTTACCACAATTCCCCTGCCCCCGACCGATACGCCCATAAATTATGAACTGGCCGCCATAGTGGCCCATATAGAGCTCAGCAAAAGAATGATATTTTCCGAGAAAGACCTAGTGGTCTTTCGGGATAGCCTCTACCGGAAATGGAGCGGAAAAAATCCCGGGATTTTCAATTCTTCCCAAGCCTATGGCCTAAAGGTCGCAGATCATATCGCTGTTTGGATGGGCAAGGACAATTATAGCCAGACCCGGACCATGCAAAAGTTTACGGTAGATACGGACGACCCCACTAGATGGCAGCCCACACCTCCCGCATATATGGACGGTATTGAGCCGCATTGGAGCAAGATAAGGCCTTTTGTCCTTGATTCTACAAATCAATTTGCCCCCGTACCGCCACCCGCTTTCTCCATGGAAAAGGATTCCGAATTTTACAGGGAGGTTATGGAAATTTATGACGTCAGCAAGGAAATGATTTTAAAAGGGGATGATTCCAAGGAAATGGCCATGGCAAAATTTTGGGACTGTAACCCGTATGTCTCCGTCGTTAGGGGCCATTTAATGTTCGC
>DATGQM010000052.1:0-4116 GCA_035304205.1 Arenibacter sp.
TAGTCGCTTTGGCATCCGAAACCGTGGCGAGGGAAAATTGGCGCAACAGATCCATGAAATGGTCCATTTGGCCAGGAAAAGGTATTTTAAGGACCGATCTTTTCCGCAATTGAACACTTCCCTGTACGGGCAATTTAAGGAAGGACAGTTACAATTGTTCGAGTAGTATTGAGTACAGAGTATTGAGTATTGAGTATTGAGTATTGAGTATTGAGAGTTTAAACAGGGCACTATTTAAATTCCTCCCTTGAGGGGGGTGGTTTGCCCGTAGGAGCAAAGCGGAGGGTGTAGCCGGCATTAGCCCGTTCAAGATCTCAGATTTCAGGTTCCAAATCTAATCAGGGCACAATTTAAGCTCCTCCCTTTGGAAAAGGGAGGTGGTTTGCCCGTAGGAGCAAAGCGGAGGGATTGACGATGTGTGTTTGGGTGTCTGTTCAAGGCAAAAGATCAAATTCGGGAGACTTTGCGCAGCGGGGCAATTGCTTACAGCCTACGGCCCTATTAAAAATAGGTAGCAACGCCCAAACTAAATCCGCCCGTTTTTTCCGGAGGGTTGTTATGTACGTCGGACTGTTGTTGTATGCGGTAATTTAAACGAATTACCGTTTGTGGGGTTGGCCTAAAACTTAGGGCAGGCATTATGCTCAAAAGTTCATCCCCGATCTTATATCCCGTTTCCTTAAATGTTCCCACGTTCCAATCCACATATTCCAACCGGCAGGCCAGGTTTAGGATGGCATTTTCCCAACCCAACATTTTTTTGCTCAGGACAGGGTGTACCACGTCTAAGAATCCACCATGTTGTTTGTTGCCATAATGTTGGGTATAGGTGCTGGGGACATCTATTTTTATCCATACCCATTCGCCCGTTATAAAGGTTTTCCATTTAGGGAGGGTATGGTTATAGTCCAGAGCGAAAACGGTAAGTCTTCGTTTATGGTCAACCACATTGCCATCGTCCTCAAAATTATTGTAAATACCGCCCATATAGGATAGGCCCAACTCTCCGAACCTATTGTGTCCTATGGCAATTTTTGTCGTTGTTAGAGGGGTTCCGCTCGCACTTCTATCGAATCTTTCCGCATTGTCCTTGGAGGCGGGCAAAAAGGTTTTATTTTCCGAATTGTCGATTATGGTATTATCAAATCCCCCGGAAAGATATAGTTCATAGCCCCACCTCCAATCCTTTCTATAGGTCTTGCCAAACATACCGACACCGGCGTTGCTCCAGGTAGCGGGCAGCATTTGCGTTGCGGAAATGGGCCGATCCGTAAATTCCCATTTCGGGCCATCATGGTTTTCATTGAATGCGCCGATAGGATTTAAGATAATACCTCCCCGTAAATTGAATAGGGGATGGAATTCTATATCCAAGGATGCAAACTCTATGGCGATTTCCTTTCCCCCGTCCTCGAATTCGATCTCGCTCATAAATTTGAGTTTTTTTCCTATGCTGGAGGAAACAAAGAGCGTTATCCGCCTCATTTGGAACTGGTGCCCTTCCGATATGCCAGCGGTACCAATATGTTGCCAGTTTGCCTCCATATATCCTCCTATGGATACAGGGATTTTGCCCAGATTTAAGAAGGGACGATCGTAAACGGCATCCATATTTAGACCGTGTTGGATGGTATCCCTTGATCCATTCATGCGAAGGGTTAGATCGGTCTGGGCCGGGAGGGTTCCGGTAATCGATAATAATAATACTATTAAATATTTCATGGATTATAAGGGTTGAAGTGGGCTTTTACGCTGATGGCAGGGAAATAAGAATGTTATTATTTCCTATTTGGACGGGAAGGGACCGTAAGGGATCGGCGGCCGGACCCTTGGTTACTTTTCCTTTATTGTCAAATTCGCTTCCATGGGCCGAACAGACTAGTTTGTCGCCATATACATTTAATTCGTTGCCCTGGTGGCTGCATTGTAGGTACAGGGCGGAATATTTCTCTTCCGAAAAACGGAATACGGCAATGGGAAACCGCAGTTGTGGGTTGCTTACGACTATATAATCATAAAATCCACCGTTTTTTATAAAATCGGTTTTGCCAAGGACCAGATTATTATCCGCAAGAGGTATGGAAAGGTTTTTGCTGCTGGTACAGCCCTGTAGGGACAAGCCGAGGGTGGTTGTTCCCAAACAGGCGAGTCCGCAGGTCTTTATAAAGTTTTTTCTTTTCATAGGTAGATATTTATGCTCATTCATAATTAAAGGGATTCCAAAAATTTAAGGAGATCGTTTTTTTCCGATCGTTCTAGACGGGTGTAAAGGTTCTTGCTATTTTCCGCTTCCCCACCGTGCAGGAGAATGGCCTCCTCAATACTTCTGGCCCTTCCGTCGTGCATCAGATAATATTTGCCGCCCTGTGAGCCGGCTGAGAGTCCAAGGCCCCATAATGGTGGGGTTCGCCATTCGGAGGTTAAGGCACTGCCCTCCGTATGGCCATCGTCTAGTGCCGGACCCATATCGTGCAACAAAAGATCGGTATAGGGGTGAAAGGTTTTATAGGAAAGGGCTTCTATGGGGGCGGCAGCTGTTTTCATTTCAGGGAGGTGGCAGGAGGCACATTGGATCTGTGTGAAGGTGTTTTTTCCGTTTTGCACTCTTTGATCCTGTTGGTTTCTTGGAATGGGCGCTTTTAAGGTTTCCAGATAAAAAACCACGTCCCTGATGGTTTTGTCCGATACTTCGGGATCCATGGATAAACCCGAATAGGTATCTATGGGATCAAATGTAGAAGTGATACCTATATCCTGTTTATAGGCGTTAACGGTTTGTTCCAAGAGGTTATGGACCGAAGCTTTTTTCCCAAACCGATGGATATGCATCCCATTTTTGGTAATCGCATCGGGGGAGGGAATCAGATAATCTTTGAGCACGCCCCAATTGGGCACCCCGGATATACCGTCCCCATCCATATCCTCCGGATCGGCATTGGCGAGGATATCGGCATCGCTTACGTATTGCAGAAACCCCAGTCCCGTAACCGCCATAGGGGTCAGTTTGGAAAAGGTGGCCCCATCGGGCAAGGTCTCGGGAAGATATCCGGGCAAGGCCCTATTTTGCAGTTGTGGTCCCCCCAAATGTAAAAATGTATTACCGGTAGCATCGGTCTGTCCAAAACGGATCAAAGTTGTGGACGGTGTCCCCTTGCCATCGCCAGCGTGGCAACTTACACAACTTGTTGCCACAAATAAGGGGCCAAGGCCATTTCCGGAATGGAACAGTTCCTCGTTAAAGGCCCGGTCACCACTGACGAATTGAGTACTTTGTGCGTACGTCAAACTTTCCAAAGGCCCGTCCAGGAGTTCTTCCCCTAGAAGCGTATCGGGTTCAAATTTTTCGCAGGAAAGTAGAACCGATCCATATAGAACAAAGGCGACCATGTTTTTTATAAGCATACTATTTATATTTTGTTAGGATCGTAAATATATTATAGTTAGGTATACCTAACAAATTAATTTATAAATATTTCTATCTTTGCCATAAAAAAACTATAAATGCCAACGCACGCTCATGAGAACTATCTAAAGGCACTTTACTATTTACATATAAAGAATCCGGAGATATCCCTGACCGATTTGGGACAGGTGTTGGAGGTAAGCAAGCCCACGGTTAATGAAATGGTCAAGAAATTGCATAAACAGGGCTGGGTAACCTATGAGAAGTATAAGCCTTTAACGCTGACCGCCACTGGAAAACGGCAGGCGGCCATGGTCATTAGAAAGCATCGCCTATCGGAAATGTTCTTATCGGAGATCATGGGTTTTGGCTGGGAAGAGGTTCACGAAATGGCCGAGGAAATAGAGCATTTAAGAACGGAAAAACTTTTTGATAGGATGGATGAGCTATTGGGCTTCCCCACTAAGGATCCGCACGGCTCACCTATCCCGGACAAGGAAGGCAATTTCTCCAAACTCGATTATAAAACGCTCGCACAGGCCAAAGTGGGGGACAAACTGATTATAAGGGCCCTGAGAAATAGTGCTTCGGATTTTTTGGTATATTTAAATAAAAAGGAAATCTGTTTAGGCCTGGAAATAACTGTTGATCAGATCGAGGTATATGATAAGAGCTTCACCGTTTCCTATGCCGCCCATAAAAATGTAGTACTT
>DATGQM010000053.1:0-3532 GCA_035304205.1 Arenibacter sp.
GGTGCTTTCAGGTTGGTGGCTATATAAAGTTTGGGGCCTTCATTGTCCAGGACAGAGCTATCGGAATCGGTATGGTCCAGCACGGTCACCAATTTACTGTTCGGTTTGGTCAGGTCCCGTATAAATAATTTGTTCCCGGAAGTGGATATGGAAGCGGATACGATCAAATAACGGTCGTCCTGGGTGACATAACCGCCAATATATCGGTGTTTTTCTGAAGGGACCCCACCAAATACCAGTTCATCATCCTTTTGGGAAGTGCCCAATTTATGATAGTAAAGCTTGTGCTGATCGGTTTTCGCGGATAATTCGCTGCCTTTCGGTTTGTCGTAGCTCGAATAGAAGAACCCTTCATTTCCCTTCCAGGAAATACCGCTAAATTTTATGTCCACTAAAGTGTCCTCGACTATTTCCCTATTTTTAGTTTTCAATATGATCACCTTTCGCCAATCGCTTCCCCCCTCGGAAATGGAATAAGCGGCCATGGACCCGTCCCGGGAAAAGCTTAGTCCGGCCAAGGAAGTGGTTCCGTCCTGGGAAAAGGAATTGGGGTCCAGAAATATTTCGGTATCCCCATTATCCTTCTTGCGATAAACTACATATTGATTCTGTAGCCCGTCGTTTTTATAAAAATAGGTATAGTCGCCTTCCTTAAACGGAGATCCAAGCTTTTCGTAATTCCATAATTTTTCCAGGCGTTTTTTTAGATCGTCCCTAAAGGGGATCTTATCCAAATAACCAAAAGTAGTCTTGTTCTGTTCCTTTACCCAATTTTCGGTTTCGGGACTCCTGTCATCTTCCAACCAGCGATAGGGGTCGGGGACGTCCGTTCCAAAATAGGTATCTACGGTATCGACCTTTTCGGTAATGGGATAATTCAATATGATTTCCTTTTTATTGTCGTTCGTCTCACAGCCCAGGATCAAAATTGCGACCAGGGAAGTCGATATTACTGCTTTCATTTGAATCGGTATCAATTTTGTATAAAATTAACAAAAAAAAACCTTTGAAGCGGAAAGGCTACAAAGGTTTCGGATTTCGATATATTTCCGTTTAGGATCGTTTATTAGGGGTTGCCTCAATGCCCAAGGGGGAAACGGGATCAGATCAACCGGTTTTCCACTAGATATTCCGCGATCTGTACGGCATTGGTTGCGGCCCCTTTCCTGAGGTTGTCCGCAACGATCCACATATTTAGGGTATTGGGCTGGGTCTCGTCCCTTCTGATCCTTCCAACAAAGACATCGTCCTTTCCATTTGCATAAATTGGCATGGGATAGGTATTGGTGTCGGTATTGTCCTGGACCACGATTCCCGGGGACGCGCTCAGTAACCTTCTTACCTCGCCCAGTTCAAAATCATTCTCGAACTCCACATTTACCGATTCGGAATGTCCACCGGCGGTAGGGATACGTACTGCTGTGGCCGTAACGGAGAATGTACGGTCGTTAAATATTTTTTGGGGTTCCCTGGCCAATTTCATTTCTTCCTTGGTATAGCCGTTCTCTAGGAAAACATCGCAATGGGGAAGGGCATTTTTGCTTATGGGATACGGGTAGGCCATTTCTCCTGATATCCCTGCAATTTCGTTTTCCAATTGCTGGACGGCCTTGATACCGGTTCCCGATACGGACTGGTAGGTAGATACTATTACCCTTTTCATTTTATATTTTTTGTGCAGTGGCGATAGGGCCAATACCAATTGGATCGTGGAGCAATTGGGATTCGCTATGATTTTGTCCTCTGCGGTCAGTTCAGGGGCATTTATTTCAGGAACGATCAATTTTTTAGTGGGGTCCATCCGCCAGGCAGAGGAATTGTCTACCACGGTTGTTCCTGCCGCTGCAAATTTTGGGGCCCATTCCAAGGACGTATCGCCCCCCGCCGAAAAAATAGCTAGGTCCGGTTCTGCGGCCAATGCGGTCTCTAAACCGATTACGGTATATTCCTTATTCCCGAACGTTAGTTTTTTGCCGACAGATCTTTCGGAGGCCACCAACAACAATTCCGTTATCGGAAAATTCCGTTCCGCCAATATCTTGAGCATCACTTCGCCAACCATTCCAGTTGCCCCTACTACAGCTACTTTCATTATAAATAGATTAAAGATTGCGGGGACAAAGGTACGGATAAATGGATATGCGACAAGCCAAGAAATCGGATATATTAAAAATATAACAAAAAGTTATAAATAAAACAAATTAATAAAAAAGAACCGTCGACCTTGTTATAGAACAGGGTCAACGGTTTTTGGTCGGTTAGTTGTAATGTAGCGGTTTGCCCTTTAGGGGCGGTATTCTGGTATTGGTATTATTTCTTTAACAGATCGCGGATCTCTGCCAACAATTCTTCTTGGGTAGGTCCGGCCGGTGCCGCAGGGGCCGCCGGTTTTCTTACCTTGTTATATGATTTAACGATCATAAATAAAACAAAACCAACGATTACCAGGTTGATGAGGGAATTGATCCAGGCACCATATCTGATAGCGCTTTCGGGTTTCGTTACACTGCCGTCGGCGGCGATGACCGCATCGGATAGTACGATCTGCATATCGGAAAAATCCATGCCCCCCGTAAAGAATCCAACAATGGGCATCATTATGTCGTTGACAAATCCATTTACTACAAGGCCTACGGCGCCTGCCAATAATACGGCAACGGCCAAATCGATGACATTGCCGGTCATGATAAAATTCTTAAATTCCTTTAGCATAATTGTCTATGTGTTTAGTTAATGATCTGCCTAATTTAGTCAAAAAAAAGATTCCCAACAAAATGTTAAACAATTAAACTTCGTTTTTATAGATTCTTTTCACCCGTTTTGAAATGCCGGTAAGCAGTTCATAGGAAATGGTCTTGGCCGAGACGGCCATTTTTTCGGCACTATGTCCGTTGCCAAAAACAATGACTTCCTCCCCTTCCCTGCATTCCAGTCCGGTAATATCGATCATGATCATATCCATACATACATTTCCGATAATGGGGACCAATTTTCCCTGTATGGATACATGTCCCTTTCCCTTGCCATATATCCTTCCGATCCCGTCCGCATGTCCCAAGGGCAAGGTGGCGGTTACTCTCGGGGCATTCGCAATATATCCCCTGTTATAGCCCACACTTTGTTCGGGGCCGATGGTGTGGATCTGGGCAATGATCGTTTTTAGGGTGGCAACGGGGATAAGGCGTTCGTCCACGGAGGCTTCGTTCCCATAGCCGTACAGGCCAATTCCGCTCCTGACCATATCATATTGGGCCTCGGTATAATTAATAATACCCGAGGTATTCAAGAGATGTCGTATGGGTCTATGCTTTAGTTGGGCGAGTACTTGATTACTAATTTTTTCGAAGGAACGGATCTGGGAATCTGTAAAATCCTTTTCCCTTAGATCTTCGGAGGCGGCCAAATGTGAAAATATGGAAATTGCCCTGACCTCGTTGCTGCCATTAAGCCGCCCCAGAACAAAATCGACCTCCCCCTCCGAAAAACCTAATCTATTTAGACCGGTATTGAATTTTACATGTACGGGATAGTC
>DATGQM010000054.1:0-4099 GCA_035304205.1 Arenibacter sp.
AGAGTTAATGGCAAAGAATTTAGTAATAGTAGAGTCACCGGCCAAGGCAAAGACAATAGAAAAATTTTTAGGCAAGGAATTTAAGGTGGAGTCCAGTTTTGGACATATCGCCGATCTGCCATCCAAGGAATTGGGAGTAGATGTGGAGAATAATTTTATCCCCAAATATATTGTGGACAAGGATAAAAAAGTATTGGTCAAAAAACTAAGGGACCTGGCCGATAAGGCCGAAACCATTTGGCTGGCCAGTGATGAGGACCGGGAGGGGGAGGCCATCTCATGGCATTTGGCCGAGGAACTAAAATTGGATAAAAGTAAGACCAAGAGGATCGTTTTTAATTCCATTACAAAATCGGCAATCCAGAAAGCCATAGAAAATCCACGTGAAATCAATTATAACCTGGTCAATGCCCAACAAGCACGGCGGGTGTTGGACCGTTTGGTGGGGTATGAGCTTTCCCCGATATTATGGAAAAAAATAAAGCCCGGACTATCCGCCGGAAGGGTGCAGTCCGTTGCCGTACGATTGATCGTGGAAAGGGAAAGGGAGATAGAGGTCTTTGTCCCCGAAGCGGCATTTAGGATATCGGCCGAGTTTAAAACCTTGGAAGGTAGTGTGTTTACCGCAAAATTAAATAAGACCTTCGCTAGTCGGGATGAGGCGGAAAGTTTTTTAAAAAAGAATATAGGGGCTATCTTTTCGGTCGCCGATCTGGATAAGAAGCCGGCCAAGAAATCGCCCGCGGCCCCATTTACTACCTCCACCTTGCAACAAGAGGCTTCCCGTAAACTATATTTTTCGGTTTCCAGGACCATGCAGGTGGCGCAACGTTTATACGAGGCCGGATTGATTACCTATATGAGAACGGATAGCGTTAATTTATCCAAGGAAGCACTGGATGCGGCCCGCGACGCTATAATCGGTAATTATGGCAAGGCATATAGCAAGGTCCGCAATTTTACGGGAAAAACCAAGGGTGCACAGGAAGCGCACGAGGCCATTCGTCCAACTGAAATGACAAATCAGTCCCCTTCCTTGGAGAGGGACCAGGCCAAATTATACGAACTTATTTGGAAACGCACCTTGGCTTCGCAAATGAGCGATGCCGAATTGGAACGCACCAATGTAAAGATAAAGTCCAATACCCACGGAGAGGAATTTACCGCCAATGGGGAGGTGATTAAGTTTGATGGTTTCCTTAAAGTTTATTTGGAGGGAACGGATGAGGAGGATATTTCCGAAGAGCAGGAGGGAATGCTGCCGGCCATGAAGGAAGGGGAGGAGGTCCACAATAATTATATAACGGCGACGGAACGCTTTTCCAGACCGCCATACAGGTTTACCGAAGCTTCCCTTGTGAAGAAATTGGAAGAGCTGGGGATAGGAAGACCATCTACCTATGCACCTACGATCTCTACCATTCAGAATAGGGGCTATGTAGAAAAAGGGACGGTAGATGGGGCGGAAAGAAAATATGTTCAAGTCCTATTGAAAGCGGATAAACTGGCGGTCAAAAATTTGACGGAGAATGTAGGGTCGGATAAGGGAAAGATGGTACCCACGGATATCGGGATGATAGTAACCGATTTTTTAGTAAGCCATTTCGAGACCATTTTGGATTATAATTTTACCGCCAAGGTGGAGGAGGATTTTGATGAGATAGCATCCGGGGACGAGGATTGGCAAAAAGTGATGAAGGGCTTTTATAAGGATTTCCATGAAAAGGTCCTGCATGTGGAAGAAAATGCCGATAGGGCCAGTGGGGAACGCATATTGGGAACAGATCCCAAATCGGGCCGACAGGTATCGGTCAGGTTGGGCCGTTTTGGACCTATGGTACAGATCGGGACGGTAGAGGATGAGGAAAAACCATTGTTTGCCAGTTTGTTGCCCGATCAATCCCTAAGTTCCATAAGTTATGGGGAGGCCATGGATCTCTTTAAATTACCCAGAAAATTGGGTACCTATGAGGGCGAAGAGGTGGAGGCCAATGTGGGGAGGTTTGGACCCTACGTAAAATATGGTAAAAAATTTGTTTCCATGGGGAAGGATGAGAACGCCATGGAAATAGATCTGGATAGGGCCATAGCGCTTATCAGGGAGAAAGAAAAAGCGGATGCGCCCATCGCCATCCACGAGAAAAAGGAAGTGACCAAAGGCGTTGGCCGGTTTGGTCCCTTTATCAAGTGGGACGGCATGTTCATCAATGTAAGTAAGAAATATGATTTTGATAATCTTTCCGAAGCGGATATAACGGAGATCATCGAGGCCAAAAAACAAAAGGAAATCGATAAATTGGTGCAAGAATGGCCGGATGAGGGTATTCGTATAGAAAAGGCACGATGGGGAAGACATACGATCATTAAGGGCAAGACCAAGGTAGAGATTTCTAAAGAAGTAGATGCCGCTAAGATTTCCTTAAAGGAAGTTCTGGCCCTGATCGATAAAAAAAGCCCCAAGAAAAACACAAAAGCGAAACCTAAGGCAAAAAAATAATATGGCGTTCGATTTTTTAGTACCCGTTAGCGAGCGGGTATTGGCCCACTGCGAACTATTACCTTCCCAAGCATTCGGGAAACATGTTTTTATGCATACGGAAAAACATGGACTTCCCGTGTTGGCCAATGTTAGTGTGGCCATACTGGGGGTCAACGAATCCAGGAATGCCTTTGGGAAAAAACCTGAAGGCCTAGACCTTTCCGGCCTTAGGATCCAACTCTATAGCCTGATGATGGGGAACTGGAATTCCTCTATTGTGGATCTGGGCGATATAGAGGAAGGGGATGCCGTTGAGGATACCTATTTCGTGGTAAAGGAAATCGTGGCCGGACTACTGGAAGAAAATATTGTTCCCATTATAATCGGTGCCACCCAGGATATTACCTATCCGGTCTATAGGGCCTATGATGGACTTAGGGACAGGGTGAATCTTGTGGCCATAGACAGTAGGTTCGATTTTGGCATGGAGGGGGATCTGATCGCTCCCGATTCCTATATGAGCCGGATCATTACGGATAAGCCCAATAATCTCTTTAATTTTTCCAACCTGGGATATCAAAGTTACTTTAACGCCCAGGAGGAAATAGATCTAATGGAGCGCCTTTTTTTTGATTATTACCGATTGGGCGAATTGATTGCCGACATAACCTTGGCCGAGCCCGTACTTAGGAACGCACATATGGTCAGTATGGACGCTCGTGCCATCCGAGCTGCGGAAATGGGACTCTCCAATAATTTTTCGCCCAATGGATTTACCGGAAGGGAAATCTGTTCCATAGCCAGATATGCCGGGATTAGCGATAATGTCTCCATTTTTGGGATATATGAATGTGAGAACAACAATCAGTCCTTTCAACTTGTCTCCCAGATCATATGGTATTTTATCGAAGGGCTCAATTTTAGGGCCCAGGAATTTCCCGACAGTAATAATGATAACTTCACCAAGTATACCGTTCCTACCGAAAACGAATCGCTCGTTTTCTATAAGAGCCATCTTACCGAAAGATGGTGGGTAGAGGTCCCTTCAATTCTAACGGCACATACTAAAACAAATACACCTGCGTTATTACCTTGCACTGAATTGGATTATTTGGATGCCTGTAATCAAAATATACCTGAAAGGTGGTTCAAGGCCTACAAAAAGGGCTTCAATTAACTTAATTTTTTTTGGTGTATAAAAGTTGGTTTATACAATAAATTATTTAAAAAGTAGTTTTAGAGAATAATACCTGTGTTTGTATTTGTAATCATAATTGAAATTTAACCAAACGTATGAAGAAGCTATTGTTGTTATCTATAGCATTTATTTTTTTGCTCTCAAGTTGTGGCTCCAAAACCAAAGGGGAACTTGTCGGGGCACAAGGAAAAAAATGGTATCCTCAAAAACCTTATGGTATGGTATTGATTCCGCAAGGGGCTTTTACAATGGGTAAAAGTGAAGAAGATCAGGCAAAGATGCTCAATGCACCTGCCAAGACCGTCACCGTGCGTTCCTTCTATATGGATGATACGGAAATAACCAACAGCGAGTATCGCCAATTCGTTGAATGGGTAAAGGACTCCGTTACCAGGACCAAATTGGCCATTTTGGCCGACGAA
>DATGQM010000055.1:0-3085 GCA_035304205.1 Arenibacter sp.
TGTGGTCTTTCGGGAGCTGTTTCCTGCTTATCCCCATCTTCTTTCACCGGTGTCTGCTGAACGGTCTTTTTTCCGCTGTCCAAATCGATCTTGCCCACGGTCTTTGGCCCGGCAAGCTCTACCTTGGCCCTCACAATATTATCCTTTTCGGCCCGTTTTTCCCTGGCCAATTTTCGCTCCTCCTGCTCTTGCTCCAACTGAAGCCTCAAAGCTTCTTTCTCTTTCCGCTTTTCCTCCCCAACCTCTTTGGAAGCAACTTTTTTGCTCATGTCCGTCTGGAACTCGTCCAAGAGTACCTGATATACCTTATTGGATATTTTGGTAGTAGGCCTAGCATCTATATCATGCCCCTTGGACCCGAGAAAATCTACCGCTCGATCCAATGAAATATTGAGTTCCCTTAGGACTTTATTAAGCCTTATCGTTGCATTATCCACCATAAATAAAAATTCCTATTCTTGTAATTTGTTGCTAATATATGTTTAATCTTCTAATTCCTCCTTAAGGATCCGCACAACCTCCAAAATAGTCTCCTCCTCCAGATCGGTCCTTTTTACCAGATCATCAACATCCTGTTCCAGTACGCTCCTAGCGGTATCCATCCCGATTTTCTTGAATTCGCTGATTACCCACGCTTCGATTTCATCGGAGAATTCGGTCAATTCCACATCTTCTTCCACTCCTTCCCGGAACACATCTATCTCATAACCCGTTAGTTGGCCCGCCAATCTGATATTGTGCCCCCCCCGGCCTATTGCCTTGGAAACCTCTTCCGGTCTCAGGTAGACCTGGGCGGTCATTTTCTCGTCGTTCAATTTTACCGAGGATACCCTGGCCGGACTCAATGCCCGGGTCACCAATAATTGCGGATTATTGGTCCAGTTGATCACATCGATATTTTCATTGCCCAATTCCCGGACGATCCCATGTATCCTAGAACCTTTCATACCCACACAGGCTCCTACGGGATCGATACGGTCATCATAGGAATCTACTGCGACCTTCGCTTTTTCGCCCGGGATACGGACCACCTTCTTAATGGTGATCAACCCGTCGAATACCTCCGGTATCTCCTGGAAGAACAACTGTTCCAAGAATATGGGGGAGCTTCTGGACATGATGATCGTTGGCTTATTTCCCTTCAGTTCGACACTTTCTATTATTCCTCTTACGTTATCGCCCTTCCTAAAGAAGTCGGACGGTATCTGCTTTTCCTTGGGCAGGATGATCTCGTTCCCCTCATCGTCCAAAAGAATTATGGCCTTATGTCTGATATGGTGCACTTCCGCCGTATAGATCTCTCCTTCCAGATCCTTAAATTGCTTATAGATGGTGGTATTGTCATGCTCGTGGATCTTGGAAATCAGGTTCTGTCTTAAGGCCAGGATGGCCCTTCTCCCCAGATCGATCAGCTTCACTTCTTCGGATACGTCCTCGCCCACCTCAAAATCGGGCTCTATCTTTCTGGCGGCGGAAAGGGATATTTCCTCATTGGGATCCTCTACCTCGCCATCTTCCACTACTACCCGGTTCCTCCAAATTTCCAAATCCCCCTTGTCCGGGTTTATAATAATATCAAAATTATCATCGGAACCGAACTTTTTCTTTAACGCATTCCTGAACACATCTTCCAAAATCGCCATTAGTGTTACCCTATCTATGAATTTATCGTCCTTAAATTCTGAGAAAGATTCGATTAGCGCAATATTTTCCATTTCGAACTACTATTAAAATTTTAAAATAACTTTAGCTTCCTTTATATCGGAAATCGCAATTTGTTGCTTTTTCCGAACTGTAATTTTCCCTTTTCCGGTGGGTTTGGGTTCCCTATCGCTCCACTCCAGCGTTATGCTATCCTCCGTGGCCTCGGTCAACTCGCCTTCAATCTCCATATCCTGGATCTTTACTCCAAGTATCCTTCCGATATTCTTTTTGTACTGCCTGGCCATTTTTAGGGGCGATGTTGCTCCTGCCGACATCACTTCCAGGGCAAAATCCGCTTCCTCCCGATCCAGATTGTGCTCTATGGCCCTACTGACGTCCATACAATCCTGCAAGCTCACCCCATGGTCGCCATCCAGTACGATCTTGATCTTTTGATCGGGGCTTATTGAAAAATCGAGCAAAAAAAGCGATTCATTTTCCTTTAATGCCGCCTCTAAAAGTGCAGTTACCTTTTCCTTCAACATAATTTCTATCAAAATATACAACCTTTCCCATCCGGGATAGACCTGTTGTATAAAAATCCATCCGCAAAAGGGGGTCGCCAAAAGCCCGATCAAAACGGCGATTCTTACCGTTTCACCAAAATAACGGGAATAAAAGAGGGGACGATTAGTCCCCTCATGAATACCTCATATTCTTTCAGCAGGGCAAATATACAAAAAATATAGATTACGCAACAAGATCTAAATTATTTATTCTAAAAAAGATAGCGCATTTTTAAGCAAAATCTTGTATATTTTCTGCGGATACCATGAAGGACCCTCCATCAAAACCGACAGTATAACGCAATTATTGCGAACACCTTATTAAAAATGAACGATCATATCAAACCATTTCCAATTACATTATCAATAATCCTGTAAAATGGAATGCCGATAAATTTTATCCTAGAGGTTTTTAAAAAAATAGGGCCGCGATCGTAAAATGCTTCGAGGGGCATAAATAACCGACCCAAAAAATAACTTACTTTTATAGTAATGAATTTTAAAAAACGACAATGAAAAATTTAAAGATAATAATGGCAATGGCCGCTTTGGCATCAACCATAATTTCCTGCAATAGCAAGAAAAATAAAATAAACGCCGGATTTGAAGACCATCATACCGCCCAAAACTCATTGGATTGGCAAGGGACCTATTCGGGCATATTGCCCTGTGCGGATTGTAGCGGAATTGAAACGGCATTAATACTGAATGCGGATAACACATTTGTATTGACCAGTCTCTATCTGGGAAAGGGGGATGTGGGAACCGACACGTTGAAAGGAAAATTTCAATGGAACGGAAATTCGATACATTTAATGGGCATAAAAAAAGGGGAAGCCCCTACAGTATATAAGGTAGAGGAAAATCAAATCAGA
>DATGQM010000056.1:0-4471 GCA_035304205.1 Arenibacter sp.
AACACATTCCGTTCATTTCCGATCAATGTCATTGTCCCAGAGACCAGTAGATAGCTTACCAGCACAAGCCCTATGAGGAAGATACCGTTGTAGCTCAGGAATATATTGGTGAACTTTTTTATGTTCGCCTTAAAAAAATCAAAATACAAACTGATGATCTCGCCGAACTCCCGATCGACATTAAGCTCTAAATAATTTTTTTCTTTGTTGTCCATCATATTTTTGGTTTAATAAGATCGGGTAAATTATATAATAATAGATAATTAGCATTAGGGAGGATCCGATTATCAGGAACGCGGACCAGGATGGCATGTTGGAATAACGGGTAATAAAACCTTCAATAAAGCCCGCGATAATAAAGAACGGGATGGTGCTTACCACCACTTTTAGTCCGTCCTTGGCTCCTTTCATAAAGGATACCCTCCTAGAAAATGTTTTTGGAAAAAGAATGCTGTTGCCCATGATAAGTCCGGCACAGCCCGCAATAATGATCACCGATATTTCCAGGGTACCGTGGAGCCATATTTGCCTATTGGCCTCATAAAAGACATTCTGGGTATAAAAAAAAGTGATAAAGGCACCTAGCATGACCCCGTTGCTGAACAATATATAGGCCGTCCCTATACTGGTGATTATCCCAAATGAGAAAGCGAGAAAGGCTACCCTTATATTATTTATGGTGATTCCCAGAAAAGAACCGATTTCGCTACCGCCCTTATAAATGGCAGTGGGATCGCCTTTGGCAATATTGTTCAGGGTCTCGTTTACATAGGCATCGCCAAGGATCAAGCGTACAAAGGAATCATCGTTAATAGTGGAGATGCTACCAATGGCCGATGCCACGGCAAAGATCAGAAAAGCAATGCCCAACGTGCGGTGGTATTGTCTAAAAAATAGGGGAAATTCGGTTTTCCAAAAATCGATGATCCTATTGCTCGACTCCTTTTTGTTCCTATATATTTTTTGGTGTGCCTGTGATGCCAAGGAATTCAGATACAATAAAGTCTTGCTTTCCCCGTAATAGGTCTGCGCATAAGCCAGGTCGTTGGTGAGCTGAATATATCCATTGGCCAATTTATCGGGGTCTATTGGGGCATTAAAATGGATCGCCTTTTCAAATGCAATCCATTTTTCCTTATTTTGCCTCACAAAAGCAGCTTCGCGCATATTTGGATCGTCCTTTAAAAAATAAAAATAGTATTAATATGTCCAACCTTCAAATCAATACAACGCAAAATGTTCAGCTTGATTATAAAATTGTAGGGATCGGGGAGCGGATCATCGCTTTTTTATTGGACGGGTTCATTCTTTATCTCTATGCGGTACTGGTACAATTTATAGGGGAGGCCATCGGGTATGTATTCAAGGATAGCTGGACGCAAATCGGACTGGTGGGACTTATTTTTTTGCCGGCCATGTGCTACAGTCTGCTTATGCACAGTTTGTTCAACGGTAGGACAGTGGGCAAGATGTTGATGCAGATCCGGGTAGTGCGATTGGACGGCACGCCCGTACATTGGTCCAACCTTTTGGTACGGTGGATGCTACGGTCGGTAGATATATGGTTGTTCTTTGGATCCATAGGGATATTGTCCATTTTGTTTAGCGATAAGAAACAACGTTTGGGGGATGCCGCCGCGGGTACGGTCGTTATTGGCACCAAAAACAAAATAAATATATCGCATACTATTTTGGAGGAAGTGGAGGATACCCATGTGCCTACTTTTTTAAACGTTACCTTGTTAACGGATAAGGATGTGCGCCTGATCAAGGAGACTTATCATTTGGCCATACGGAACGGCGACTATAAGACCGTGAAGGCATTGCGCGATAAAATTGAGAGTCTCCTCGGTTCCGATTCGGGCCTTTATGACACACCCTATATCGATACGGTTTTAAAGGATTATAATTTTTACACCCAAAAAATCTGAGCATGTTATATTTTACTTTTGATGTAATTGGAATTATCGCTTTTGCGATTTCCGGGGTAATGGTGGCCATGGATAAGAAATTGGATCTTTTCGGGGTTTTTATAGTCGCCTTTGTGGCCGCCGTTGGCGGGGGGACACTAAGGGATCTGCTCATTGGGGATATTCCCGTTCTGTGGCTAAAAGAATCCGTTTATACCTATATCATAGCCGGGACGGTATTCTTTACGATACTGCTCAGGAACAAATTGAAATATGTACGGACCTCCCTACTATTATTCGATGCTATCGGTCTCGGTTTTTTTACCTTGGTAGGGATAGCCAAGGGGGTAAATATAGGGCTTATGCCTATTATGTGTATTGCCTTGGGAACTATGACCGCTTGTTTTGGGGGCGTTATCAGGGATATCCTCTGTAATGGGATTCCGGTGATATTTAGGAAGGAAGTTTATGCTACGGCCTGTATTTTAGGGGGAGCAAGCTTCTTTCTGATCAGGAAACTTCCTATTAACGAGATCTATGCCGATATAGCCACTGTCCTTATCGTAATCGGAATACGGTTAATGGCCCTAAAATTCAATATTTCGTTGCCCAATATTTATCGCAGTTTTAATAAATCGCAATAAGAAATACCTGACTACCTAATTACTTCCGCTTTTATTATGGATATATTCTGTGAGGGCCAATCACCGCTATCCACCGGTTGGCGATTGATCTCGTCCACCACTTCCATTCCTTCGACTACTCTTCCAAAGGGGGTATATCCCCCGTCTAGATGGTAGGATCCAGGGTCGGTGACCACTATGAAAAATTCATAAGGGGAGGCCAACATATGCGGATTGTCGATTTCGCTGCTGGGCATGGATATCGTTCCCCGGTGGTGCCTATGCCCCTTTCTGGTGTCGGGGGGCAAAAGATACCTGCCGATATCGCCCCTTTTTCTGGCCGTTTCCTCATTATCGGCATTCCCTCCCTGGATGATAAAATTTTTCACTATCCTATGAAAATAGGTGTTATTAAAATAACCCATTTTGGTAAGGTAGATAAAATTGGCCTTATGGTAGGGTACGTTATCATAAAGCTGAAGGGTGATGTCACCAAATTTGGTAGTGAGCCTTACCGTGTTTTCGGTCAGCGTTTTGTTGTAATTAAAGAAAAATTCGATCGCATTATCTTCCGTAAGCCTAAACGTATCCTTTTTTTCTTCCTCTTTTTTACGGACCGTATCCTCGGTTATTGCAACGGAATCCTTTTCTGGTCCGGTTTTCGGGGATGCGGTATTTTTATCGGTATTAATATCCTTGCAGCCCCCTAAAAGGAATAGGACCGTTATTGTGAAGAGCGAAAGATCTTTATGTATCATAGGGAATTATTTATGTTGCCTTTAAAAGGGGATGCCCCTTTTTTGGTTAATTTGGCCGAAACTTTCAAAATATACTATTTGTGGATTTTGACGATTTCTCCATTAGGATATCAAAAATAGAAAAACTTGAACTTCCGGGAAGCGCATCGCATTATAAAATGATGCCATTGTTTAGGATCGAAGAGCTGTCATCCCTGCAAATCGACAAAAAAAACCCAAAGAAAGCGGCCGTGATGGCCCTTTTTTATCCAGATACGGACAATGGGACCAATTTATTGCTCATCCTGAGAAATACGTATAATGGGGTGCATAGCAACCAAATAGCCCTCCCCGGCGGTCAGATGGAAAAAGATGATAAAGATCTGATAAATACGGCTTTAAGGGAAACCTATGAGGAAGTAGGTGCGGTCCCGGATCAGATCCAAGTGATTCGTTCCCTGACGAAAGTCTATATCCCGCCCAGTAATTTTGAGGTGACCCCCTATCTTGGGCTGTACCATAAAGAGCGTCCGTTTATGGCCGATCCCGGGGAAGTCGCCGCCATGATCGAAGTTTCCTTGCGGGATTTAATGGACGATCGAAATATATTCCACCATATTCTAAACACCTCCTATGCCGATAATATGGGGGTACCGGCCTTTAAACTAAACGATTATACCGTTTGGGGAGCTACCGCCATGATGCTCAGTGAAATTAAGGAACTGTTTAAACAAGTATTATAGGACACATTTTGTAAATTTGTGCGTTAACCAAAAAATATGGACTTGTTTAAGAAAAATCCGTTTGGACATAATCTGTTTATAAAAAAGTGGCTTATCCGTATCCTGGCCGTAATTACCCATAAAAGATACCGGGGCTTTAACACTATAGAAATCGAGGGTTCCGAAATCATCAGGGGCCTTCCCGATAACAACGTGCTTTTTGTGAGCAACCACCAGACTTATTTTGCGGATGTGGTGGCCATGTTCCATGTATTTAATGCCAGTTTGAGCGGACGGGAAAATTCCATAAAGAACCTGGGGTATATCTGGCAGCCCAAATTAAATATGTACTATGTAGCGGCAGCGGAAACCATGAAAAAAAACCTCATGACCAAGGTGATGGCCTATGCGGGATCGGTGAGCGTGGAACGCACTTGGAAGTCCGAAGGAAAAGAGGTGAACCGACAGGTTAAGATGAG
>DATGQM010000057.1:0-4509 GCA_035304205.1 Arenibacter sp.
TACTGCATATAGCTTATCGACAATAAAAAAAGGAGCCGTTGGCTCCCTTTTTTTATTGTCGATATAGAAAATTACTCTTCCAATCTTGCTGCTTTTTTTGCATCACGTTTTTCTTTTAAAACCTCTAGGATGGAACCTCCTATCCAGTAGGGTATCACAAAGGTCAATAAGAATATCATCAACCAAAAACCGATGGTCATGACCACCATTATTGCAATAAATCCTAGATACTGATCAAATTCGAACATGATTGATATGCTTTTTATATAATAGCACAAATATATAAAAATCTATGCCATTTTTCCAATGGCCGTAACAAATAATTTATGGATAATAAAAACCGATTACATTAAATGGATATCGGTTACAATTCCTTACCCTTCATACCGGAGCATGGATTCAGGTCTGTAATCCGTATTATTTCAGATTGTCCAAAATAAGATCCAGGTTCCTATTGGTATTGCGGTTTTCCCTAAAGGCGGCATTTATATGGGTAATGGGATGGGCAAGGCCGGCTTGCTGCCATCTTATTACGGTGTCTTCCTGTTCCAATGCCACTTTGCCGGTTAGTAAAGGGTCCATTGAAATACCTTTTTTATAACGTTTGTAGATCTTGCCCAGACCGCTCAGATACAGACTGTCCTTTGTAAACCCGCCGCCCCGATGGACCCGCATGGTTATTGTAAAGGCACGGTCCCTCTCCAATTTATATTGTCCGTACAACATATCGAAAGTATCCGAAAAACTATAGCCTTTTATGAGACTATCGGAGGCCAAGACCCTATAGGCCAATTCCTTTAGCCTTTTTAAGGTCAACGCCCCGCCCATATACTCACTAAAGACGGCCAATCCCTCCTGCGTTTCCACGTTTTTGGGGAAGCCATTGGAAAAGATCTTCAAGGGCTGCAAAAGGCCGTTGTAAGTAGTGGTCAAATGTACCCCTATCTCATGGTGCGCCAAGGTCAGTAACTGGTTCTTGCTAAAACGGGCGTTTTTTTTGATCAATAGGGATTGGGTATTGTTACTGACCATGGCATCTGCCGCAATGCTTGTAGAGTACGCAATATTCAGGGGAAAGTTATATTGTTGTGCATATTCCTCAAAATACAGCTTTGCATCTTCCGGGGAATATATCTTTTCCGTATCGGGCCGCTTGGCCTCCTCCTTAAAATGGAGGACAAACCGGGCATTCTGGACATCCTTTTCGGTAGGGCTGCCATATACCCTAAGGGAATTATAATAGAATCGCTTTCCCTGCCCGATGGTCTCTATACATTGGACCATATTGGCATAATAATAAATTACCTCCTTATAGAATTTCCGTATGGGGCCCTCTTCGATCTGATCAAGGGACCGGGAAAAAAATTGACGCTGCAGATCGTAAGGGTCGAATTGCAATTTCTTGTACTTAAAAATAGGTTCGTCCACATATTTTGAAGCAAAAAAGCGTTGTTTTTCCTTTTCGATATTCAGCGGGTTCAAATAGGCGAGCAATTCTATCTTCTTTACCAGATGATCCAGATCGGTATCGACCTTGAACAGGTTGGGGTACCTAAACCTTATTTCATGCCCCGATTCTTTTATCATTGTAATGGAAGTTGTCCAATAAAGGGTGAAATTATTCCTGAACCTTATAGGTTTCGTCCTGTTTTTCGGCCTTTGGATATCCCAGCTTGCCTACGGATTTCCCTACTATCATGGCAACGGCCGCATCGCCGGTTACATTCACTACGGTCCTGCACATATCCAAGGGGCGGTCCACTGCAAAGATCAAGGCCAATCCGGCCTCTGGAATCCCTGCTTGGGCCAGGACTATCACTAACATCACCATTCCTGCGCCTGGAACGGCCGCACTTCCTATTGATGCCAAGGTAGCGGTAACGATAATACCCAATTGGGTGGTCAAACTAAGGTCCATTCCAAAGGCCTGGGCAATAAATACCGCTGCCACTGCCTGATAAAGGCTTGTACCTTCCATATTGATGGTGGCCCCTATGGGCAGTACAAAACTGGTAACCTCTTCCTCCACGCCCAAATGTTCCTCTACGCGTTCCATAGTTACGGGGAGGGTAGCGGCACTGGAACTGGTAGAAAAAGCCAATAATTGTGCAGGTGATATTCCCTTTATAAAAAAAGAAGGGCTACGCCTGGTAAAGACCCAGACCATTAACAGATATACCCCGATCATCAGCCCTAACCCAAGTAGCACGCAAACGGCATACCATGCCAAGGCCTTAAAGAGATCTAAGCTGGGCGATTCCACGACCAGGGCGGCCAAAAGAGCAAAAACACCATAAGGGGATACCAACATGATCAAATCTATCAGTTTTAAGATAACCGTATTAAAACCATCAAAAAATTTCTTTACGGGAGCAGCCTTTTCTTCGGGAATCAGGATCATTCCAATACCGAAAAAAATAGCGAAAAAGATAACCTGTAACATATTGGTATTGTTGCTCGCCGCATTGAAAATATTATCGGGCACCAGATCCTCCAAAGCCTGTAGGGGGCCCGTATCCTTCTGTTTGTTGGCTTCCTGGATTTTGGAATTGGCATCCCCCCCATAATTATCGACCATTTCCGTCCTGGTCTTCTCACTGATAGAATTCCCAGGTTTAACGATGTTCACGATGACGAGCCCTATACTAACGGCTATTACAGTGGTTAGTATATAAATGCTGATGGTGCGCCCCCCCATTTTGGATAGTTTGGAAATATCTTTCAGGTCGGATACCCCTTTTATCAAGGAGGCAAGGATCAAGGGAACGGCGATCAATTTAAGGGAATTGATGAATATATTGCCAAAAGGCTTGATCCAATCCGAAACAATTTTAGGGCCCCAATCAAATTGTACCATCACAAAGGCAAAAACCACCCCGCAGACCATTCCCAATAAAATTTGCCAATGCAATTCCAATTTCCTCATAAAAATACTATTTTGCAGGATGATGTTATTTTAGGGGTAAGATACTATTTTGAGGTTTAAAGCACCAAAAATAGTAGTTTTATAATTTAATGGTCCTGTTCAATAAGGTGAAATCGGCCAATACCAATGCCGCCATCGCCTCAACGATAGGCACTGCCCGGGGTACGACACAGGGATCGTGCCTGCCTTTCCCCTGGGTATTTACCTTGTTGCCCTCCCTGTCTATGGTCTCATAGGCCTGAAGGACCGTTGCCACGGGCTTAAAGGCTACATTGAAATAGATATCCATGCCATTGCTTATACCGCCCTGGATACCTCCACTATTATTGGTCTTTGTGGTCCCATCCGTATTGAACTGATCGTTGTGGGCACTCCCCTTCATCCTTACCCCTTCAAAGCCACTGCCATACTCGAACCCCTTTACGGCATTTATGGACAGCATGGCCTTTCCAAGTTCGGCGTGCAATTTATCAAAGACCGGTTCGCCCAATCCTATAGGGACATTTTGTATTACGCAACTGATCACCCCCCCAATAGTATCGCCCTGCTTTTTTATATCCTTTATATAGGCTTCCATTCTTTCTGCCATAGCGGGATCCGGACAACGAACGGGGTTCGACTCGATCAGGGACAGGTCCAATTCGCCATAGCTTTTATCCAAGCGCATTTCCCCTACCTGGGAGACATAGGCGTTGATGGTCAAATCGCCCAAAAACTGCTTGGCTATAGCTCCGGCCACTACCCTACTGGCCGTTTCCCGGGCCGAGCTCCTTCCACCCCCGCGATAATCCCTAAAGCCATATTTTTGATCATACACATAATCGGCGTGGGAAGGCCTGTAGGAGTCCTTTATATGCGAATAATCGTTGGATTTTTGATTGGTATTGTGAATGGCAAAACCTATGGGCGTACCCGTGGTCCTCCCCTCAAAAAGTCCGGAATAAAATTGTACGGTATCCGGTTCCTTGCGTTGGGTAACTATGGCCGATTGGCCCGGTCTACGCCTGTCCAGATCGGTCTGGATAGCGTCCAGGTCCAATTCCAGGCCTGCGGGACAACCATCCAATACACCGCCGATGGCCACGCCATGGGATTCACCAAAAGTAGTGAGCTTAAAAAGGGTGCCAAAAGTATTTCCTGCCATGTGCGTCTTAAAAATTAATTTATTATTTAATGGGATAAGATTCCCATCGATCTTATGGTCCAAAGATAAATTTTATAAAAGAGATAGAAAAATCCATTCATTCCTTATCCCCGACCGCCATTACGGCCGGTATCAATTTACCAGGGCACCCTTTAAAATTGTTATGGGATGCAGGGCCCTTCTTTGGGTACCATCATAGATCTGATGCCTACAACTGGTACCATTGGAGGCAATGATGACCTCTTCCCCCGCTTTTTGAATGGAAGGGAACAATTTAAGCCCTCCCACCTGCATACTTACCCCATAATGTTCTTTTTCGTACCCGAAGGAACCGGCCATCCCACAACAGCCGGAGGCGATTATGGAAACCTTATAATTCGATGGCAAATTGAGGATATCAAAGGTAACCTTCTGATTGGATATGGATTTCTGATGGCAA
>DATGQM010000058.1:0-3404 GCA_035304205.1 Arenibacter sp.
TGCATAGTGGCATAGCGGATTTCTCCCTTGCATATGCGCTTAATTCTTGTTTAAAAATAAAGTTAAAAAGGTCCAGAAAAGATTTGGGGATTTCGTCAAATGGCTCGTTCCCGTTCTTTAATTGGAAGGATGTGATAAACGATCGTGATTATTTGCTTATCGCTAACAAGGGATCGGGACAGAAGGAATTAAATATAGGAAATCTTTTTCAGGATCAGCAGTCGATGGCCTCCTATCGACTAATCCCAGAATACAGGGATGTAGATTATTTTTTAAAGATAGAACAGGATGAGGGGGACATGGAAGAGGAAATTTTGAAGACGGTGCTCTCCATCCCAAAAGTAGTTACCGCTTATTGCGTGGATACGGATAAAATGAAATCAAGGAATAATTTAATATTTTAATGGAATGCCAGTACAAAAAAAGACAAAAATAGTAGCTACACTAGGACCGGCTACTAGTAAGAAGAATGTTCTTAGGGACATGATCGAGGCAGGAGTGGATGTCTTTAGGATAAACTTTTCCCATGCCGATTATAATGATGTTGCGGAACGCATACAAATGATCCGTGAGTTAAATGACGAATTGGGCACCAATACCTCTATCCTTGCCGATCTGCAAGGTCCAAAATTGAGGGTCGGCGTTATGGCCGAGGAAGTGGTGGTAGCACCGGGCGATGAGATTACTTTCGTTACGGGACTGCCCTTTGAAGGGAATTCTGAGAAGGTATATATGAATTATGCCAATTTCCCAAAAGATGTAAAGGCAGGGGAACGTATTTTGTTGGACGATGGAAAATTGATGTTCGAGGTTATCGCTACCAATAAAAAAGATCAGGTAAGGGCGAGGGTCGTACAAGGGGGGCCCTTAAAGTCAAAAAAAGGGGTCAATCTCCCAAACACCAATATATCCCTTCCCGCCCTTACCGAGAAGGATATTAAGGATGCTATTTTTGCCATTTCCCAGAATGTGGATTGGATAGCACTTTCGTTCGTGCGATATAGTCAGGACCTGATAGATCTGCAGAATATTATTAAGGAGCATTCCGAACATAAGATTCCCATCATTGCCAAAATCGAAAAGCCCGAAGCGGTAGAAAATATCGATAAGATCGTGGCTTACTGTGATGGATTGATGGTTGCCCGGGGAGATCTGGGCGTAGAAGTCCCCGCACATGAGGTGCCGCTTATCCAAAAACAGTTGGTATTGCGGGCAAAAAGGGCAAGGATACCGGTTATTATTGCCACGCAAATGATGGAAACAATGATTACCAGCCTTACCCCGACCAGGGCAGAGGTGAACGACGTGGCGAATTCGGTAATGGACGGTGCGGATGCCGTTATGCTTTCGGGGGAAACTTCTGTGGGCAATTATCCCGTGCAGGTAATAGAGCGAATGGCAAGTATCCTTGTGAGTGTGGAAAACTCGGAGCTGATCAAGGTTCCGCACGATCCGCCACAAATAAGGACCAACAGATATATCACCAAATCCATTTGTTTCCATGCGGCCAATATTGCCAATGAGATCAAGGCGAAAGGTATTTCTACTCTCACCAATAGTGGTTACACGGCCTTCCAAATTTCGGCATGGCGACCTAAAGCGCATATCTTGGTATTTACGTCCAATAGAAGAATCCTTACGCAACTAAACCTGCTATGGGGAGTAAAGGCGTTTTATTATGATCGGTTTGTTTCTACGGACGAAACCATTGAGGACGTAAATAGAATGGCCTGTGAAAAAGGATTTATGGAAATAGGGGATATGCTGGTCAGTTTGGCCGCAATGCCCATTAAGGAAAAGGGAATGGTAAATACCCTGAGGATAACGGAAATAACGGAGTCCAATTTTTAGATCGAGGATCGATCGGAACTCTTCCAGATTTTTAAACTCTTCCAGGTTTTTAAAACCTGGAAGAGTTAATCTAGCAGGTTAAAAATCGAATTTCAGCTGAACGGAAAATGATTTCCTCTCCAGAACAACATCATTTCCAGTATTTAAATTGGAAAGGGAAATACCGAGCAAGCGAACGGAATTTTCCATTTTTTCCTGATATAACAATTCTTTTGCAAGTTCCAAGATCAAGTTCTCGTCCGCAATAAAATAAGGCAACGTTTTACTACGTGTCTGTAAGGTAAAATCACTATACTTTATTTTAAGGGTAATGGTTTTTCCTGCGATACCCGATTTTTTCAGCCTGTTTTCCAGCTGCTTGGCTATATTCTGTAGCCGTTCCAACATAAAGATCTCGCTGCTTAGATTATCGCTGAACGTATGTTCCGCCCCGACCGATTTTGGAATTCGATCTGGTTTCACCAAACTATTGTGAATACCCCTTACCACTTGGTAGTAGTAATCCCCGCTCTTTCCAAAATTTTCCTTTAGGAATCCGAGTTCCCTTGTCCTTAGATCCTTGCCCGTAAAAATACCGAGTTGGTACATTTTGTCCGCGGTAACCTTCCCCACTCCATGGAATTTTCGTATTTCCAGTTGCTCCAGGAAAGGAAGCACCTCTTCCGGATTTACCGTCTTTTGGCCGTTGGGCTTATTATAATCGCTGGCTACTTTGGCAATGAACTTATTAATGGAAATTCCTGCGGAGGCCGTTAGCCCTACTTCCTTAAAGATCCGTTGCCTTATCTCGTAGGCAATAAGGGAGGCGGACGGATTCCCCTTTTTATTAACGGTAACATCCAAATAGGCCTCGTCCAGGGATAGCGGCTCCACCAGATCCGTATACTCTAAAAAGATATTCCTTATCAAAATCGATATTTCCTTGTAACGTCCAAATCTGGGCGGTACAAAAATCAGATCGGGGCAGTTCTTTTTGGCCAAATAACCGCTCATGGCACTGCGGACGCCAAATTTTCTGGCCTCATAGCTTGCGGCGGCCACTACCCCTCTTTTTTCCCCGCCCCCCACGGCAAGCGGTTTTCCCCTAAGATCGGGGTTGTCCATTTGTTCTACGGAGGCATAAAATGCGTCCATATCTACATGGATTATTTTTCGTAGCGGAAAATCCATTTTCAAATTTAGATATCTATTGTTTTTTAACGGACATTTGCAATTCACATATCTTGATTTGTGGCCGCGACCAAATTGAAGTCATGCTCATTTCATACTGTAAATTTATAACAACTAAGCGGAGCGCATATAACTATTATGGAATCTAAATTGAAATAAGGTGTTAGTAGAAATAGAACGTAAGTTTTTGGTAAGATCGGATGGATTCAGGAACGAATCAAAACGCAATATTAGAATTGTACAGGGATTCTTAAATACGGACCCTTTTCGCACAGTAAGGGTAAGGATCAAGGGCGATAGCGGATTTCTTACCGTTAAAGGAATAGGCAACGATCAGGGTACTACCCGTTTTGAATGGGAGATCGGTATCCCGCTCCCCGAAG
>DATGQM010000059.1:0-4257 GCA_035304205.1 Arenibacter sp.
ATATAAAGAGCAGATTGCATAAGCGGAACAAACACCGCGAACGGTATGATTTTGGGCCGCTGATCGAACGCTGTCCCAAATTGGCCCCAATGGTCATAAAAAATAGATATGGGGAGGAGACGATCGATTTTTTTAATGCCGAAGCCGTCAAGATCCTGAACAAGGCAATGCTGTTGCACCATTATAATCTGGAATATTGGGATATTCCCGAGCAATATCTCTGTCCCCCTATTCCCGGAAGAGCGGATTATATCCATTATATCGCCGATCTGTTGGGCAGTAGCGACTTCGGTAGAATACCTACGGGAGATAAGATAAAGTGCTTGGATATCGGCGTCGGTGCGAATTGTATTTACCCTATCATCGGAAATAGGGAATACGGTTGGTCCTTTATTGGATCGGATATCGATCCGGTGGCAATTGCATCCGCAGAGCATATCGTTGCATCCAATCCAGACCTGGTCGGCAAGATAGAATGCCGTTTACAGACGAAGGCCTCGGAGACTTTTTCGGGAATCCTGCAAAAAGGCGAACGTATCGATGTTTCTATCTGTAACCCCCCCTTCCACGCCTCCCTGGAAGAAGCAAAGGCCGCAACCCTTAGGAAGCTCAGCAATCTTAAGAACGAGAAGATTACGGAACCCGAGTTGAACTTTGGCGGGCAAAGCGTTGAATTGTGGACCGAGGGCGGGGAAAAAACGTTTATACTCAATATGATCCAACAAAGTATGGCATTTGCAAAATCGTGCTGTTGGTTTACGACCCTGGTCTCCAAACAATCCAATCTCAAATATATATATGATGTTCTGGATAAATTAGAGGTCGTACAAGAGTATAAGACGATCGATATGGGCCAGGGAAACAAAATAAGCAGGATCGTGGCATGGACGTTCCTCGACCTGGAGGAGGAGAAGGCCTGGGTAAAAGAGCGATGGGGCACTGGAAAAACTAAATAAAACAGAAAGAATAAAAAATTAGAACCTTATATAAAAGCAAAAAACCCATGAGTTTAAACTCTTGGGTTTCTTTTTTTACTCGTAGCGAGAACGGGAGTTGAACCCGTCACCTCAGGGTTATGAATCCTGCGCTCTAACCAACTGAGCTACCTCGCCATGGTGTTTTTTAACGGCTGCAAATATAGTGCTTAATTTTTGGTCTTTCAAAATTAGCGGGTAAAAAAATATTATTCCCGTTTTATTCTTTAATCATTTATAAATATATATATTGGCGATTATAAACACTATCTGGAATGAGCGATAAAATTAAATTTGAGGTTGAATTCGTAATACAGTCTTCGCCACAGTTATTATATAATTATATATCCAATCCCTCGGGCCTTTCGGAATGGTTTGCCGACAATGTAAACTCTAGGGGGGAATTGTTCACTTTTATTTGGGACGATACCGAGGAACAAGCAAAATTGTTGAAACGTAAGAGCGATGAATTTGTGAAATTTGCCTGGTTGGAAGAGGACGACGAGAGCTTTTTTGAGATGCGTATCATCGTGGATGAGATTACCAAGGACGTATCCCTGTTCATTACCGATTTTGCGGAAGAGGACGAGGTGGACGAAGCTAGAATGCTCTGGGAAAACCATGTCTCCAGCTTAAAGCAGGTTCTGGGATCTTCCTAGTGCCTTTCTGGAAATAAATGTATCTTTGGCCTTGATTTTTCAAGGCTTTTTTTATGATCGATTTTAACGGGGACCTGCTTTCCAAAAATACATTCTTTCTTGACCACGGGAACCGGGCACTGCGTTATGGGGATGCCCTTTTTGAGACCATCCGGGCGGTAAATGGCAAAATATTTTTCTGGGAGGATCATTATCTTAGGCTTATGGCCTCGATGCGTATTCTACGGATGGAGATTCCCATGAATTTCACCATGGAGTACATGGAAGAACGGATCATGGCGGTCCTTACGGGCAACGGGTTGGAGAATATGCCGGCAAGGGTGCGATTTACCGTATTTAGGAAAGACGGTGGGCGCTATCTGCCCCTGACCAACGACGTATCCTTTATTATAGAGGCCGAGGTATTGGGATCGCCCTTTTTTATGCTCGACAAGGATGCCTACGAAGTGGAGCTTTTTAAGGACTTCTATATAAATCCCGATATGTTGGCTACCTTAAAGACCAATAATAGATTGATCAATGTGGTGGGCAGTGTCTATGCCGATGAAAATGGATACCGGAACTGTCTATTGTTGAACAATGAAAAAAAGGTGGTAGAGGCCCTGAACGGAAATCTTTTTCTGGTCAACGGGAATCTTATAAAGACCCCTCCGCTAAAGGACGGCTGCATCAACGGTATTATCCGTAAAAAGTTGATCGGTATCCTTGGGGCCCTGGATCATTATATTTTTGAGGAAGACCATATTTCGCCCTTCGAACTCCAAAAAGCGGACGAACTGTTCATTACCAATGCCATAGTAGGGATACGGCCCATCAGCAAGTATCGAAAAAAGGAATACGGGACTACCGTAGCTACGGACCTTGTGGGAAAACTGAACGCAGCGGCCAGATTGGGTTAATGAGTTATGAGTTAATGAGTTATGGGTTGAGAGTTAAGAGTTAATGAGTTAAGAGTTAATGAGTTAATGAGTTATGAGTTAAGCAGTTAATGAGTTATGGGTTAAGGAGTTTAGAGTTAAGGTGAAAAAACATAAATCCTCAATCCCATAACTTGATAACCCATAACCCAATACTTAATTTAGACCGGGATTTTCGGGAGAATTGGACCAAATTAGATAATTGCCGCCCAGTTCCAACATTTTTTCCTTCCAGAAGGCAATGGTAGATTTTTTAATTATGCCACTCTCATAGACGTTATTGGCCACTATCCACGATCGGGAATTGAGCTCTTCGTCCAATTGTAGGGAGGACCAACCCGAATAGCCGAGAAAAAAACGGATATCGTTTTCGGAAATGACCCTATTGTTGATCAGGTCTACGATCGCCCTAAAATCGCCCCCCCAAAAAACACCATTGGAAATTTCTATACTATTTTTTATCAGTTCCGGAACGCTATGGATAAAATAAAGGTTATCCTGCTCCACGGGGCCCCCATTATAGACTTGGAAGGGAATTTCAATATCGGTCACCAGGTCGTTAATATGGTAGTTTAACGGTTTGTTGAGGATAAAACCTACGGAGCCTTCCTCGTTATGTTCCGCCAACAGTACAACGGATCGATTGAACGAAACATCGCCCGATAGGGTGGGTTCCGCAATGAGCAATTTGCCTTTTTTGGGATTTTCAATAACCATTATAACGTGCTTATATTCCCTAATGTAAAACAAATACCTCGATTTGAAAAGCGTTTTATAAAAAAAAAGCACTTCTAATGGGAAGTGCTTTTAATACCATATGGGATATGACTAGTTTACTGCATTGCTCAAATCTGCACCTGCCTTAAACTTAACAACATTTTTAGCCGCAATTTGGATAGTCTTTCCAGTTGATGGATTTCTACCTTCCCTGGCATTTCTTTTAGATACTGCCCATGATCCGAAACCTACCAAAGAGACCCTGCCTCCTTTTTTAAGGGAACCTTCAACGTTGCCCAAGAAAGATTCCAATGCCTTTTTTGCCGCTGCTTTTGTAATGCCAGCATCAGCTGCCATTGCATCGATTAATTCTGTTTTGTTCATAATTTCGATAAATTAATTGTTATTGTTAATAATTAATACTTCAACAAATTTATACGGATTTGTGGGTAACGCAAGTAAAGCAGGGGGAAATCGCTGATTTTGTTGATAACTTGAAACGTTTGTTGATAAAGTAGGACAATCTTTACACGACTCGCCTACCATCAATGATTATGGGGGTTTAGCCCATATGCGCATTTTTTTTCAGTTTTAGTCCGTTCAACACCTCCTTGGTTTCCATTCTTCGTTTTCCGGGTAACTGGATCTCCAATAAGTTTACATATCCATCTTTCACCGCTACCTTCAATTCATTTTTATGGGCCAGTATACTACCTGTTTTTTCGTTATGGGGAATTTTTTCCATACTTGCCCCGTATATTTTTAGGAAATGTTCCTCTTCCCCATTGTGTAGGGTAGTCCAGGCCGTAGGGTATGGGCTGAGCCCCCTTATCTTGTTGTAGATATGGGCCGCGGGGAGTTCCCAATCCAGTTCACAGGTTTCCTTGTCCAGTTTATGGGCCAATTTAAGATCCGTTCCTTCCTTTTGTTTTTTGGGTTTTATTTTCCCCCTTTCCAACTGTTTTACGGTTTCCAGTACCAGATCCGCAC
>DATGQM010000060.1:0-5849 GCA_035304205.1 Arenibacter sp.
GAACGATGGGAGGATAGTCTAAAAACGACAAAGGCCCAAAAAGGTCCCAAGGAGGATTATATCCCTTGGAAAAACATACGGGCCAAACTCGGGGCACCTATTATTACGGTCGTACTGCTAATCGTTTTATTGGGAATCATATTGTACGGGGTTTATGTAAATTCCTGAATCCATATGTTTTAACCGTTTATTTTGTTCCCTTCAATAGAAATAATAAACTTTCCTTTCTATAATTCCATATAGTTATGGAAAATGAAATATCTTTAGCCGTCTAAGATACTAGGATACTTTACCAAGTATCCTTCGGAGATCCCTTGGATTTCCATAAGAAAACAAGCGTACGGACCAACCATGAAACCACCGATTACACAACGACTTTATTCCCTGGACGCCCTGCGCGGATTTGACATGTTTTGGATAATAGGGGCCGAGGGAATATTCCACCAGCTTTCAGATGTTACCCGATTGCCAATATGGGATTCCTTATCCAACCAGTTCCATCATCCGGATTGGCACGGATTTACATTTTATGACCTTATTTTCCCTCTGTTCCTATTTTTGGCCGGGGTAGCCACGCCCTATTCCATCGGCAAACAACTCGAAAAGGGGACCAGGAGGCGAGATCTTTTGCTCCGGGTAATTAAAAGGGGCCTAATTTTGGTTCTCTTGGGCATTGTCTATAACAACGGTCTCGAAATACGGCCCCTGGAAGAAATTCGCTTCGGTAGTGTCTTGGGCCGTATCGGATTGGCCTATATGTTCGCAAATATTATTTATCTATATACCAGACAGCGGGGACAGACCATATGGTTCTTTGCCCTATTACTCGGCTATTGGCTCTTATTTCTATTGAATGCGGCGCCCGGTTATTCCCGTGGCGACCTGACTATGGAAGGGAATATTGTTTCCTATCTGGATACATTGATTCTTCCCGGGAAATTATATATGGACATACATGACCCGGAAGGCCTAATAGCCACCATCCCTGCCATTTCCACTGCGCTCCTTGGAATATATGTTGGAAATCTATTAAAGGCTACTACCATGGGGAGCCAAAAAAATACGGCGCTGCGCTTAACGCTTCTTGGTATAGTACTGATTATTGTAGCCCAGGTATGGAACCTTGCTTTTCCTATAAACAAAAACCTTTGGACCAGTTCCTTTGTTTTGCAATGTGGTGGGATCAGTACCCTGCTGATGGCCACTTTTTATTTTATCATAGATATTAAAGGATATAAAAAATGGGCATTTTTCTTTAAAGTGATCGGAATGAACTCCATTTTAATATATATGTCGGGTTCCTTTATTAATTGGAAGTATACCACCAACGCCCTATTCGAGTGGCTCATACAACTCGTGGGCGATCCCTATAACGGCCTTGTTATGGTATTATGCCTTTTAGTTGTAAAGTGGGCGTTTTTATATTTTCTTTATAGGCAGAAATTATTTTTACGGGTATGATGTTTTTAAGTAGTGAGATGTGAGTAGTAAGTAGTTCATGATATGAAAGTGACAGAACAGAGTTTAAGAATAACGACTATAACATAATAATCAATATCTTGTACTGAATACTTTGTACTCAATACTCAATACTCAATACTTCATATATGCCATTAGTAATCGTAATACTAGGAATACTCCTCCTATTTCTTTTGATCGCCAGATTTAAGCTCAATGCCTTTATTGCATTTATCATCGTTTCCCTGGCCGTGGGAATCGCCGAGGGAATGGACCTGGAAAAAGTAATCCATTCCATTCAGTACGGCATAGGGGATACACTTGGTTTTTTGGTCATGATCTTGGGACTGGGCGCCATGTTGGGCAAGTTGGTGGCCGATAGCGGTGCGGCGCAACAGATAACCACCCAATTGGTAAACAAATTTGGCATTAAGCACATACAATGGGCATTGGTGCTGACCGGATTTATCGTAGGCATCCCTATGTTCTATTCCGTGGGCTTCGTTATATTGATCCCCCTGATCTTTACTATCGCGGCTACTACGGGCCTACCTTTATTATATGTAGGACTCCCCATGATAGCCTCTCTCTCCGTCACCCATGGTTTTCTCCCACCGCACCCCGCTCCCACCGCCATAGCCACAATGTTCGATGCCCATATCGGGCGGACCCTTCTTTATGGAACGATCATAGCCATCCCGGCAATTATTGTAGCCGGACCTATGTTTTCAAGGACCATTAAAAATGTAAATGCTACTCCCTTAAAGGAATTTGTGAATCCCGTAATCCTCAAAGAGGATGAATTGCCGGGTGTTAGAATTAGTATTTTTACCGCACTTCTCCCTATTATCTTGATCATGTTGGCTACTATTGCCGAGCTTTTATTAGCTGCGGATGCTGCCATTTTACCAATTATCATCTTTATCGGCAACCCCGTAATCGCAATGTTGATATCCGTACTGGTAGCCATCTATACCTTGGGACTGGCGAGGGGGAAAAAAATGGAGCAGCTTATGGGTTCCGTAACATCCGCCATTTCCGGAATTACCATGGTACTTCTTATAATTGCCGGGGCCGGGGCGCTTAAACAGGTATTGGTAGATAGTGGGGTAAGCGAATATATTGCGGATATCCTAAAAGATTCGGCACTTTCGCCCTTATTTCTGGCATGGTTGGTCGCTACCGTGATCAGGGTATGCGTGGGTTCGGCCACGGTAGCGGGATTGACCACTGCAGGTATCATATTGCCCTTGGTTTCTTCCACGGGGGCAAATGCCGAATTGATGGTCCTCGCTATAGGCTCCGGCAGCCTAATGCTCTCCCATGTGAACGATAGCGGGTTTTGGCTGTTCAAGGAATATTTTAACCTCTCGGTAAACGATACGCTGAAAACGTGGACCGTTATGGAAACTACGGTAGGAATAATGGGGTTGATAGGCGTATTGATCCTAAGCATATTTATATAAAAATGGAAAATGGAAAATAAAAATCCAATAACGGAACGGGTAAAGGCAATGGGACTTGTATTCCCCCCTGCGCCGCCCCCTGCCGGTGTATATAGGCCCCTTCTCGTAGTAGGTAAATTTTTATACGTCTCAGGGCAGGGACCGGTTAAAAACAACGGCTCCCTGATAATAGGCAGGGCTGGCGATGACATGACCGCCGAAGAGGCCAAATTGGCGGCAAGGCAAGTAGGTCTTACCATGCTTTCTACCATACAGACCCATTTTGGAAACTTGGATAAAATAAAAAGGGTAGTAAAAGTACTTGGAATGGTGAATTCTACCCCCGAATTTGGAAGACAGCCCTATGTTATTAACGGCTTTAGCGAACTGATGGCCGATGTTTTTGGCAAAGAGCACGGCATTGGGGTCCGGAGCGCCGTAGGAATGATGCTCCCCGATAATATTCCCGTGGAAGTAGAGGCGATGTTCGAGATCTATTGAGTCGAACACCTAATAATGTTCCGCCATTCGATAGAAATTCGATTCTTTATTACACTATTTTAAAAAAGGGCCCATGACAAAAAACAAATGGTATACCATAAATAATACCGAGGATATCATTACGCCCTGTCTGGTCGTATATCCGGAACGGGTAGAAGAAAATATAAGGACCATGATCGCCATGGCGGGAGGGGCCCAATACCTAAGGCCACATATAAAGACCCATAAGATGGCGGAAATCGTCCGGCTGCAGAGAAAGCACGGTATCGATAAATTTAAATGCGCCACTATTCCCGAGGCCGAACTTTTGGGAACCTGTGGCGCAAAGGATATTCTTTTGGCGATGCAGCCCGTTGGGGCCAATATTGAACGATTTTTTAAATTGATAGCGGCATATCCCGAAAGCACTTTTTCCACCATAGTGGATAACCGGGAGATCGCAGGGCAGCTTGCGGATACCGCCCAGAAAAAAAACTTGCAGGTACGTTTGTGGCTCGATATCAATAATGGAATGGACAGGACGGGCATAAAACCCGGACAGCAAGCATTGGAACTGTATAAATGGATGCACCACAACCCTCACATAATAGCTGTGGGACTACATGTGTACGACGGGCATATCCGTGATAAGGACCTATCGGAAAGACAAAAGATCTGCGATAGGGATTTCATCCCGGTCCTGGACCTGAAAAAATCCTTGGAAGAAGCTGGAATCACGGTTCCCAAGATCGTTGCCGGCGGATCCCCAACCTTTCCGGTACATCTAGAGCGGCAGGGGGTAGACGCCAGTCCGGGTACCATACTATTATGGGATGCCGGCTATGCAGCCAAATTTAGGGAAATGGACTTCCTTCCGGCCGCGGTTTTATTGACCAGGGTCATCAGTAGGCCCAAGAAGCATCTGGTCTGTTTTGATCTAGGCCATAAATGGCTTGCCCCGGAAATGAACTTACCAAGGGTTTCCTTTCTGGAGGTCGAAGGGTGCCAACAAATAGGGCAAAGCGAAGAGCACTTGGTAGTACGGTGTGCCAATGAAAATAGGTTTAAAGTGGGCGACCTGGCCTATGCGATCCCTATACATATTTGCCCTACCGTGGCAAAATACGACAGCGTTTTGACCGTCGTTGCCGGTGAAGTAACGGGCTCCTGGAAAGTAGCTGCGCGCAATCAAAAAATAAATATCTAAAACCATGTTCGTATTTGATGCACATTTAGACCTGGCCATGAATGCTATGGAATGGAACAGGGACCTCGCATGGACCGTGGAAGACATCCGGGAAAGCGAACAAGGAATGACCGATAAGCCCGATAGGGCAAAAAATACCGTATCCCTGGATGCCATGCGCCAAGGCAATATCGGCCTATGTGTGGCCACCCAAATTGCCCGATACGTAAAAAAGGAAAGCAAACTACCCGGATGGAACTCGCCCCAACAAGCGTGGGCGCAGACCCAAGGGCAGCTGGCATGGTACCGATCGATGGAAGAAATAGGGGAAATGGTCCAAATCTCGAACACCGAACAGTTGGAGACCCATTTGGAACTCTGGAAAAATGCGGAGGGCAAAAAACCGATCGGCTACATTCTTAGCTTGGAAGGGGCCGATTCCATAGTAACCTTGGACCATTTGGAACGCTCCTATGAACAGGGCCTACGGGCCATAGGACCGGCGCACTACGGACCGGGCACCTATGCCCATGGCACCAATTCGGTCGGTGGCATCGGCCACAAAGGCAGGGACCTGCTAAAGGCAGTAGAGCGCCTAAACCTGATCCTGGACGCTACCCACCTATGCGATCAAAGTTTTTGGGAGACCATGAAAATATATCATGGCCCGGTATGGGCAAGCCACAACAACTGTCGGAAATTTGTGGACCACAACCGGCAATTCGCCGATGAGCAGATTATGGAATTGATTGGCAGAAAGGCTGTAATAGGCATAGCATTGGATGCCTGGATGATGGTCCCGGATTGGGTCAGGGGAAAATCCACCCCCACGGATATGGGGGTCGGCCTGAGCCAAATGGTACAGAACATAGACCATATTTGTCAACTCTCCGGCAACTCCCTTCATGTGGGCATCGGGACCGATCTGGATGGCGGCTTCGGAAAGGAACAATGTCCGGCCGACCTCAACACCATCGCGGACCTTCAAAAAGTACCCGGATTACTTGCCGATAGGGGATATAACAATACGGACATAGAAAATATAATGAGCAAAAATTTTCTTGATTTTCTAAAAAAGGTATGGGGATAAACCCATTCATCACGGATAGTGGGACGCTACACCGGCCCCTTCTAATTTTAACATCAATTTACATTCCCTATGGCAAGGTATTTGATATTTTTGTAAATCATTGTCACCAGACCGGTCTTATGAGGAACCTATATTTATTTTCTATCCTATTTCTAGTTTCAGCGCTGGGAATGGCCCAGATCGAGTTCCC
>DATGQM010000061.1:0-4144 GCA_035304205.1 Arenibacter sp.
CGCAAACTAAAATATAATCTTTTGGAGGCCCTGAACAGTGAATTGGGGACTATAGTAACCTTCGGAGGAGCCTATTCCAATCATATTGCGGCTACCGCCTATGCAGGAAAGGCCTACGGATTAAGGACTATCGGAGTAATCAGGGGCGAGGAACTTGCCACAAGTTGGCGCAATAATCCTACCCTGGCCCTGGCCCATGCCCATGGAATGCGATTTATGTTTATTTCCCGGACCCAATACAGAAATAAGACCGATTCTGTATTTTATAAATTCCTGCAAGATGAAATCGGTCCGTTCTTCATGGTTCCAGAGGGAGGCACCAATACCTTGGCCGTAAAAGGATGTGAGGAAATATTGACCAAGGCGGACAGCAGTTTTAACGTGATATGCTCTAGTGTAGGTACAGGGGGTACCATGGCGGGAATCATAAATTCCTCGGACCCAAGGCAGCAAATATTGGGTTTTGCCTCCTTAAAAGGTGATTTTCTAATAAAAGATATTCGTAAGTTTGCGGTAAGGGAAAACTGGACATTGAACATGGATTATCATTTTGGCGGTTATGCCAAAGTATCGGGAACCCTTATAGAATTTATAAATTATTTTAAGGATAGGACGGGCATTCCCACGGATCCCATATATACCGGAAAGTTGATCTTTGGTATTTTAGATTTGGTCAAACGGGATTACTTTATGCCGGGCACAAAAATATTGGCCATACATACTGGTGGCCTCCAAGGCATATCGGGAATGAATAGGGTATTAAAAAAACGGCAATTACCATTGATAAAAGTATGATAAAAAGACTGATGTTTATTGTGATTATTGGATCCCTGGCAATTGGTTGCGGTACCAAAAAAAGGACCACCTATGCCAAGAAGCCTGTAGGGGAATCCGCGGACAATATCGCCGTTAAACAACCTAAAAAGGCACCGGACGGACAAGGGTCGGTCCTATATACGTTGCCGGAAGATACCGGCGATTTTATTAAATTCCCAATTAGTTCCGTGGAGGAGTATATAGAGGTATTCTCGGAGATCGCCCAATTTGAGATGAAGGCCTACGGCATTCCTGCCAGTATTACCCTTGCCCAAGGGATATTGGAGAGCGGGGCGGGAAGAAGCGACCTGTGCCTCAGGACCAACAATCATTTTGGGATCAAATGCCATACGGGATGGGAAGGGGACTATGATCATCATGATGATGATGAAAAAGGGGAGTGTTTTAGGAAATATAACCATCCCATGTATTCGTTTAGGGACCACAGCCTGTTCTTGACCACAAGGGCACGGTATTCCTTTTTGTTCCATCTGGAGCACGATGATTATGTAGGTTGGGCCAAAGGCTTAAAACAGGCCGGTTATGCCACGGATAAAAAGTACCCAGACAAGTTGATCTCCTTTATAGAACGCTACGGGCTGGACAAGTATGATAGAGAAGTTTTAAAGTCGGGCACCCTTGTGCAAAAAATGCCCAAGGAGTTCGACTATAAGGTACACGTGGTCCAAAAGGGCGATACCCTTTATTCCCTATCGAGAAAATATTTTGTCTCCGTCCCGGAACTGATGAAGATCAATAATATGAAGAACAGTAATTTGGCGGTGGGCCAGAAACTTACCGTTAAATCCCAAAAAATGAAGTAAGTAATGATATATAAAAGAAGTAGCGCCCTATTCGCCGAGGCGAAACGTTTTATCCCCGGTGGGGTGAATTCCCCGGTACGGGCATTCAATGCCGTAGGTGGCGACCCCATATTTGTGAAGGAGGCCAAGGGGGCCTATCTTTACGATGAGGACGGTAACCGTTTAATAGATTATATTGCATCCTGGGGCCCTATGATCTTGGGTCATGCCCATGATGCCGTAATCGATGCGGTCATAGAAAAGGCAAAAAAGGGCACCTCTTTTGGGATGCCTACCGAAGTGGAGACAAAATTGGCCGAATTGGCCGTTTCGATGGTTCCGAATATAGATAAGATCCGATTTGTAAATAGTGGTACGGAAGCCTGTATGAGCGCTGTACGTTTGGCCCGGGGGTTTACCGGAAAGGACAAGATCATTAAATTTGCGGGCTGCTATCATGGGCATTCGGATTCTTTTTTGATCCAGGCCGGGAGCGGGGCCGTCACTTTCGGAAGTCCCAACAGCCCAGGGGTGACCCAAGGTACCGCCAAGGATACGCTTTTGGCGATCTATAACGATCTGGAAAGTGTAAAATCGTTGGCAGTGGCCAATAAGGGAGAAATAGCGGCCATTATTATAGAACCCATAGCGGGCAATATGGGATGTATAATTCCCGGGGAGCGTTTTATAAAGGGACTGCGGGAACTGTGTACCCAGGAGGGTATTCTATTGATCTTTGATGAGGTGATGACCGGATTCAGGTTGGCCAGGGGAGGGGCCCAGGAAGTATTGGGCATAGATGCCGATATAGTAACCTTCGGAAAAGTGATAGGTGGCGGTCTGCCGGTAGGCGCTTTTGCCGCAAGGGATGAAATTATGGGGCATTTGGCACCGGACGGTCCGGTATATCAGGCAGGGACCTTAAGCGGCAATCCATTGGCCATGAGCGCAGGCTTGGCCATGTTGACCGAATTGAACAATAATCCGGATATTTTTAAGAGCTTGGCCGATAAGACCGAGTATCTGGACAAAGGGATGCGGAAGGTATTGGATGGGCATGGGGTTCCTTATCAAATGAACAGGTTCGGTTCCATGATCTCTGTCCACTTTACCGATGAGCCCGTAGTGGATTTTGAATCCTCGGCCAAGGGGAACAACGATACCTTTAGGGCCTATTTTCATGGAATGTTGAATCAAGGGATCTATTTGCCACCAAGTGCCTTCGAAAGTTATTTTTTAAACGATGCCCTAACGTACGGGGATCTGGATGAAACCATAGCGGCCCTATCCAATATAGCGGAATCCTTAAAATAGTAAGAATAAGAAGGCCAGGGGTCGGTTATATCGACTACCTGGCCTTTTAGATTCAGTTTTAACGGGCGCGTTTATTTACTATGTCCCCTTTTATTATAGGATCGCATTGCTTTTCCTTTTTGATGGCCTTCCCGACTCCTTTTCATTTTCTCCCATTTCCCATACTGCTCCTTGTCCAGTATATTTCTCATTTTTTCCTTTTGAGCGATCTGATGGTCCAGCATGGCCAATTGCATGGCATAGCGATCATCGGAAGTCGGTCTCTTTAGATCACCGCTTTCTTTTTTCGCTTTCATCTCCTTCATTTTTTCGGCACGATTGGTAGCATTTTCCAAGTTCATGCTTTGGATCTTTTTTTGTTGGGCATCCGTAAGGTCCAGGGCCAAGGTCATACGCTTCGTTTGTAGGGTAGCCATCTGTTCGGTGCTCATATTCATCATGTAGCCCTTATGACTTTTTTCTGGTTGGGACCTTTGTGCCATGGTACTTAGGCCCATCATTAATGCAATTGCTAAAACTAAGTTTCTCATATTTATTGATTTTTATGTTATTGCATATAGGACTTGGAATTGGGGCCTAGGTTTAACAGAAGACCAATGTTTATGTAAAATTTAACAAATGAAATAATTTGTTAATTTGGAGATTTGTCAATTTGAAGATTTGATAATTTGGAAATGAATTCGTAGCAATCGACCTGCATGTTGCTTTTGGAAATTTTGATAATTCAGTGTATGTTATCAATCCGATAATGACAGTTGGACAACATAAGCATCTTTAAAAGGAAGTGAGCGGTTAGTTGTATGCGTTAAGCGCTAAGCGAGGCTCAAAGTCGGGAGCCTTTGCGCAGCAGCATACAGCCTAAAGCATACAGCCTAAAGCATATACCTAAAGCTGAATAAAAAAACCGCCTTAAATAATTTTAAGGCGGTCGAGGTTAAATTCAAATTGTGTTGTTAAAGCCCGATCTTACTAAATTTTGGGGAATTAGTATTGGTAATCGGTAGCCGTTATGACCTCCGTATCGGTTTCTGTATTATCAATATTGTCTATGGCAAGTGCTTTTTTCTCGGAATCCGTATCTTCGGATAGTTGGTTATACACTAATGACATTGCGATAAAAACAACCAGGTACAGGAGACTTTTTATTTTGTAGTTCATGGATTTTGGGGGTTTATTAACGATCCAAATATATATAAACTAATAATATGGCC
>DATGQM010000062.1:0-5582 GCA_035304205.1 Arenibacter sp.
CCGTACCGATCTCTTAGGTCGACCCAAATTACAAATCCTTTATCCCTTATTGTCTGTACCCATCCGGACAAGGTAACCTGGGCCCGTTGATCGCTTTCCCTTAATTCCCCGCAATTATGACTTCTATACATTTTTTTGTTTAATCTATGAAAACGCAAATGTAAGAAGATATGGTGGTAACGGCTAAAAATAATTTTTGCGATTTTACCGGAATCATTCTACCGATATGACGTCCCTAGCGGGACTGGCTTTCTTTCCTTTGCCGTGCATGGTTTTTTAAATTTTCGCCTTGCTGAGATTATAACCGTGTTTATGGAATAATGCGAAATGTCCTGTTTTGGTGTATTTTTGAAAAAAATTCCTTTATGTTGAATACGGAACAATATCGATCGGCTTTTATGGCCCATTTGGAGCGGAAAATTAAGATCAAGGAACCCGTAAACCTATATGAACCTATTTCCTATATTCTAAATTTGGGGGGGAAGCGGTTACGGCCTATCCTGACCTTAATGGCCACGGATATTTTTAAGGCCGATTATAAAACCGCTCTGGATGCCGCCTTGGCCATAGAGGTATTCCATAATTTTTCCCTGGTACATGATGATATTATGGACGATGCCCCCCTGCGCAGGGGAAAGCAGACCGTACACGGGAAATGGGACATAAACACCGGAATCTTATCAGGTGATGCGATGCTGATCTATAGTTACCAACTCTTGGAAGGTTATCCCGATGCGATTTATAAGGAGTTGATGAAGCTGTTCGGGCAGACCGCCCTGGCGGTCTGTGAAGGGCAACAGCACGATGTGGATTTTGAGGAGCGGGATAATGTCACTATTCCCGAATACCTGCATATGATCCGGTATAAAACGGCCGTTTTGGTAGGTGCCGCCCTGAAGATGGGGGCTATAATTGCAGAAAGACCCCAAGAGGTACAGGATATGATCTATGATTTTGGTATCAATTTGGGAATTGCCTTTCAGTTGCAGGACGATTATTTGGATGCCTTCGGGAATCCCGACAGTTTTGGAAAGCAGGTCGGGGGCGATATAATAGAGAACAAAAAGACCTATATGTATTTAAAGGCTTTGGAGCGGGGGAATCCCGCCCAGATACAGGAACTGGGGCATCTATTTTCGGTAAGACCAAGGAATACGGTGGACAAGGTTACCGCTGCCAAGGAACTGTTCCTGGAAACGGGGGCGGTGGCCGCTACCTTAAAGGAAATAGAGGACTATACCGATAAGGCCTTTTCCATTCTGGAAATGCTCCCTGTGCACGGATCGAAAAAGGAAATGCTCCAACAATTCGGTATGGTCCTGATGAAACGCGACGTATAAGTTGAAATTTATTCCTTTTTCATGTTCGCCAAAAATTCTACCATATCCCGAATTTCCCTTTTGGACATTATGCCTTTCATAGGGAACATTCCGGACGCCATATTCTGTCTTTGTGCGATCCTGGAACTGGCAACGATCAGGGGTTCCGCATCGGAGGTCCTTAGGACCAGTTGATCTTGGGTCTCTTTTTCCAGGATTCCCGTTACTACATGCCCGTCCTTAAAGGTAATAGTGACCGTGCCATAGCCGGGTGCGAGCCGGGCACTCGGATCTATCAAGGATTCCAGTATCTGTTCCCTGCTCAGAATATTCCCTATATTGTCCAATGGCGGTCCTACCGTGCCTCCCTGATCTCCTACGGTATGACATCTTACGCATTGCCCTGCGGCGTTATTGTTAAAATATTGGTATCCCGCCCATCGGTTCCCTCCTTCAAGTGTTCCCTTATAGGCTTCAAGATCGTTACCTTCGGATCTTAATTTGCCCAATTCCGCAATCAATTCCTCGGATTTGGTAGCTTCTACCGCTTCCGTAAGGTCTAGTAGGAGCCCATTGGAAAGTTTATCGGCTTGGGCCTGCTTTAGCAGGGAAACAAGGACCTCCCTATTTTTTTCCAAGGGCATTTCTCCCAGAATGCTCAACATTTTCTGTTGTTCTACCAAGGTTCCACTTTTAAATATGGGCGCTACAATACTGTTTAGCTGTTCTTTGGGAATATCCAAACGGGTTAACAGTCCCAATGCCACGGTACGGACATTTTGGTCCTGGTCCCGCATACCGATAGTCATGGCTTCTTCCATTTTGGCATAATCCAATTCCCCTAGGGCCGATAATATGGCAGCCCGTACTTGGGGCGACTTATGGTTTTTCATTATGGTTGCCAATCGGGAATTATAATCTCCCATATTAAGGGTGCTTAGCGTCTTGGCCGCCGCTGCCAATATATCGGGATCCTTATCGTTTAAGAAATCAGGGATATGGTTTTCTATTTTTTGTCTTACCACATTGGTATCCCTTTTTATTTCGCCCCTATTACGTCCATCTACCCTGTCCAGCACGGAAGGCGATGCCCAGGTACCTATGGTTGCCAAGGCCTCGCTTCGCAGTATATTGGGAACGGAAGGTCTCTTGGCGAATTGGATCAGTTGGTCCAGTTCCTTTTCGCCACCTACCCTTAGTGCGGCATTGATGCTCCTTCGCAATAAGGGCTCGGAGGTAAAACGATCCTCGTTTAACAAGGCGGCCAGTGCTGGCAGGGCACCTTCTATGGATAGGTCGTCATTGATCGCCCTGGCCGCTTCGGTAACGATATATTCGTCCTTATCCTTCAAAAATAGGGCTATTTGATCGTTTTTTAAGCGTCTTAGGACCAAGACCGCGGCTATGCGCAGACTTCGGCTATCGCTCTCCGCCAGGGCAACAATGGGTTCGGTCTCCCCGACCCTCGATAGGGCAAGTACGCCGGCGTGCCTTAGGTAAAGATCCTGATCATTGTTCTCCTTCAGCATATCCAATAGAGGTTCGACCGCATTTTTTTCCTGAATTCTACCAAGGGCTTCCGCGGCGTAGAAACGGACCCTGGCGTTGTCGTGTTTTAACAGCGGGATCAATTTTGGTCCGGCATCTTTAAATTTCACATCCCCCAAGGTCTTGGCGGCTTGTGCCACAATTTCGGCATCCCCGTCCGTTAGGAGGTTTAATAAGGATTCTGCCCGTCCTATGTTATTTCTTCCCAACTGGCCGATTCCCCATATACCATGGATCCTGGCCATTTGGTTTTCCTTTTGCTCCGTTGCCCCTATCAGTGCCTGCAGGCCCTTTTTTTCCCTGTTTACCAGTTCAAACTGTGCTTTCTGCCGAATACGCATATCGGGATAAGCTAATAAACGGACGAGTTCCTCAATATTTTGATCCTTGTATTCCAAGGTCATCAGTCGTTCTGTTTCCTTTCTTTCCGATTGTAGGTCGTTCTTATTGTCCGCAACGTCCAATTTCCATACCCGTCCGTAATTTTTAGTATTCCATCCGTTGATCCAATCGGCGATATAGAGTGCTCCATCGGGTGCAAAACGGATCCCGGTGGGAAGGATGCCGCTCAGGATATCCTGCTCGGTGTCCAGTTCAAAGGATGCCCCTTTGGGTTTTAGATCAAAGCTCCAAATGTGCGATCTACTGGGATTGCCTACAAATTCGACCAGGAAGAACTTATTTTTCCATTCCTCGCCCAAGGCGGTACCCGGGTTATAGACCATCCCGGTCGGACCGTTGTAGAAGTTTTTTAAGGGCGGGATGATATAGGCGGCCTGACCTTCCCAATGGGGGATGTACAATTTTTCGTCCATCCATACATTATAACCGTTGTTCTTGGGATCGGTATATTTGCCATATTGCCAATTGGAGCGCCATCCGGCATCGGAACCTTCTACAATATGTACCAAACGTTCACTTTCGCCCCGGTGGTCCCCATCATTGTCCGAGCTAATGATATTACCATATTCGTCAAATACAAATTCGTGGGTATTGCGGAGTCCGGCCGCGAAGACTTCAAAATTACTGCCATCGGGATCGGATCTTACAATGACTCCCTCATTGGAGTAGTTATAATTTTTTCCATCTGCGGTAGTGATATTGGCCCCAATATCCCCTATGCCCCAATAGATCCTTCCATCGGGACCTTCTATGGCACCCGACATCCCATGTCCGCCAAAACCGATATGTATCCCGTATCCATGGGAGATGGAGGTTTTGTCCGTCATGATCCCATCCCCGTCCTCATCCGTTAGTCGCCACATATCGGGGGCAATGCCCACAAACATATCTTTTTTCCGGACTAAGAGGGCACCGGCCACATCGGAAACTTCCTCGTTAAAGTCGGACAAGATCCTTGTTGCCCGATCCGCCATTCCATTTCCATTTTGGTCTTCCAATTTCCATACCTCGTCTTTTTCAACGGTCAGGTCGCGCCAATCATGGATACTATCCTTGTTCAGATCTTTCAGCCATTTGTTTTCATCGCTTTTTTCGGTCGCAAAGGTCTTGTGTAGAAAGGCCCTTCTATCTTCCACGGTCCGTAGGGAAATGGAAGGGGTCATCCAATGTCTGAACCCCCGAATATCGAATTCGGAGTTTTTTTGTCGATTGGTCCTAGTTAGGTAAATGTTCCCATAATCGTCTATGGACATGGCAATGGGATCCGGTGCCAAGGAGTCGGAGGCCCATAGGGATAGTGTCAATCCGTCCGCGATCTGTACCGGAACGGTTTCCCTGATCTCCTGAAACCTATTTTTTAGATTAAAGGTGTCCTCTTGGACCACCAGAAGGGGCTCTTGCGGTTCTTTGGGCTCCTGCTTACAGGAAAAGATGAAAGAAGCGATACAAAGGACATATAAAAAATATCTGGTGCTATGGCGGGTTTTCATTTACTATGGTTTTGGTGTAGGTTAATGGGATATTTGGCCCATGTAATTTAGAATCCGCTAAATTTAAAAAATTCTACGGAACAAAGCGGTAATAAATTCCTTTTTAGGGCAGGAAGCAATAATTTTAAGGTCTTCCCATAAGTTGGTATCCTCGTCCAAAAACTTAAACACCGTTTGGGGCGGACAATGGCGGAAGATGCTCCCAAAGATAGTTTGGCCCTTGCTATTATCACGGTCCAAAATATCCAACAGCAACAAGTCGTAATACCAAAATCGATTCTTTTGGAAAAAGCGGTCCAGGGGAGGATCCCGTTTTAAAAATTGGATCAGTTTTTCTGTTTTTCTATGGGTACGCATAAAGGTATAGCCGGAGCTCGGTTTCGCCCATCCCCCGGCCACCCCTATATTCATTAAATTTTTGCTGTTATACACATTAAAATTGTAGCAGCTCATGGGAATATTGCCTTTTTCCCTTTCCAATATTTCATATTCCGCACCACTCAATCGGTCTTCTAGATATGCGGCTATTTCCTTTTCATATTCCGTAATGGGAAGTACTTCCTTGGAGAACAAAGTGTATTCGACCAATGCTTCCGTGCTGGATAGGGGCAGAACATACATAAAGCGGGTGTTTCCCCGTTGGGGTACGGAAAAATCCATAAAATTGGCCCGGTCCATATGGAAAACAGGTTTCGAGGTCTTTACGAACCAGCCCAAGAAATGTTGTTGTAGAACGGGGAATTTCTTTTGGGCCAGGAGTGGACCGTAATCAAAAATGCTGTTAAAGACCTTCGATCCTATATAGGTTTCCCGCTCTGTTCTT
>DATGQM010000063.1:0-6762 GCA_035304205.1 Arenibacter sp.
GCCCTGATTAGACTTGGAACCGGAAAACCGGGACCTTGAACAGGCTAATGCCGGGTACACCCTCCGGTTTGCTCCTATGGGCAAACCACCTCCCTCAAGGGAGGAATTTAAATAGTGCTTCGATCAAACTTGGAACCGCAAATCCGGGACCTTGAACAGGCTAATGCCGGGTACACCCTCCGGTTTGCTCCTACGGGCAAACCACCTCCCTCAAGGGAGGAATTTAAATAGTGCCCTCAACGAACTTTTAACATTATAACTTGATAACCTTATAACTCAAGAAACCTCCTGATTCCCAACTCCAGGCCACGCAATTCCGCAAGCCCTCGCAATCTGCCGATCGCGGAATATCCGGGGTTTGTTTTTTTCCGGAGATCGTCCATCATTTTATGGCCATGATCGGGACGCAAGGGCATCCGTATATCCTTTCTACCTGCCAGTTTTCGTCCCTGCTGCTCTTCCACCAAGGCCTTCATCACCCCGAACATATCTACATCCCCCAGCAGGTGGTCCGCTTCATGAAAATTACCCTTACTGTCGCGTTCCGTACTCCTGAGGTGCATAAAGTGGACCCTGTGCCCCAAACGTTTCACCATCCCTACCAGATCATTATCTGCCCTTACTCCAAAAGAACCGGTACAAAAGGTGAGTCCGTTATGGGGGCTGTCAACGGCATTGTAGATATCCATGATGTCCTGTTCCGTACTCACCACCCTGGGCAGTCCCAAGATAGGGTATGGGGGATCGTCCGGGTGAATGCACATCCGTACGCCTTCTTTTTCCGCTATCGGAATTATTTCTCCCAAGAAATGGAACAAATTCTCCTTTAGTTCCTTGGGACCAATGTGGGCATAGGTTGCCAAGATCTCGTTAAACTCCTTTAAGGTGTATCCCTCCTCGGTACCGGGCAGGCCCGCGATTATATTTTGGATCAATCGTTTTTGCTCCTTTTCCGGACAACGATCTAAATACGCCCTTGCGGCCCTTTGTTCCTCCGGGGAATAATCGTCATCGGCACCCGGCCGCTTAAGCAAAAACAGTTCAAAGGCGGCAAAGGCATCCTTATCAAACCTCAAGGCCGTGGAACCATCCGGCAATAAATAGTCCAGATCGGTCCGGGTCCAATCCAATACCGGCATAAAATTATAGCAGATCGTATCTATTCCGCAGGCCGCAAGATTACCGATGGTAGCCTTATAATTTTCAATAAATGTCTTAAAATCGCCCCGCTGGGTCTTTATTGCTTCATGTACCGGTACACTTTCCACCACGGACCAGGAAAGTCCGTTCGCCTCAATTATTTTTTTACGTTTTTTTATTTCCTCCAGGGGCCAAACGGTACCATTGGGAATGTGGTGCAGGGCAGTGACTATACCGGTAGCCCCGGCCTGTTTAATATCGCTGAGGGAAACCGGGTCATTGGGGCCGTACCACCTCCATGTATTTTCAAAAGTCAGATCCATAGTTATAAAAAGTAGTATTTAGCAAATCGAGTTCCAAAATAAATTATGGAATTAAAAATGGAAGGTACCGATTTATTTTGCACCTACTCCGCAGTTCATGGCCAAAAATACGAAAAGGGGGATTATCCATAAAAATTATGGAGTAAAACGGAACTTAAAAAGTAGCAAAATTAAATTTATCGGGTACCGAATCAAAAACCGCTACTAATATTTATACAATTGAATAGTTTGTAGTATTTTTATTGATTATTCAAAAAATGAACAAAAATAGAGTGATACATGATCAAGAGTAAAATCGATAAAGCGACCGGTTTTGAAAAACGGTTTGAGCAGGCAAATACGGTAATCTTCGAATCTTCGGAGATCGCATCCAGGGCCGCAGCCGCTGAAATAGCGGAATTGATAAGGGAAAAGCAAAAAGCGGGACAAATGTGCGTGCTGGGACTTGCCACCGGATCTTCTCCCAAGAGATTATATGCCGAACTGGTGCGCCTGCACAAGGAGGAAGGCCTGAGCTTTAAGAATGTGATTACTTTTAATCTGGACGAATATTATCCCATGGAACCGGACGCCATACAAAGTTATGTGCGTTTTATGAAGGAGCTGCTGTTCGATCATATCGATATCGACCCCAAAAACTATCACATCCCGGACGGAATTCTTTCCAAGGAAGATATTGCGGAATACTGTAAAAAGTTCGAGGCCAAGATCGACGCACTTGGCGGTATAGACCTTCAGATACTGGGTATTGGCGGGAACGGTCATATCGGTTTCAACGAATCGGGATCGCTGCCCAATTCCAAGACCCGGCTGGTTACCTTGGACCATATCACCAGGGTGGCGGCGAGCAAGGACTTCCAAGGGCTTTACAACACGCCAAAAACGGCCATTACTATAGGTATCAAGCAGATCATGCAGGCCAAACAGGTTATCCTTTTTGCTTGGGGCGAGGGTAAATCACGGATCATCAAAGAGGCCGTGGAGGGCCCGATTACCAAGCAAGTACCCGCCTCCTACTTACAGGACCATCCCAATAGCATCTTTATTGTAGATAAAGGAGCCTCGTCGCTGCTGACCAGGGTGAATTCTCCATGGATCGTGGAAAAAGTGGAATGGAATCCACAAATGATCAAAAAAGCCGTAGTTGGACTAGCCTCAAAATTGGAAAAGCCCGTACTTATGCTTACCGAGGCCGATTATATAGAAAACGGGATGAGCGACCTACTGACAGAAGTGGGCGATGCCTATGATATCAATATCCGGATCTTTAATAAATTACAGCATACTATAACCGGTTGGCCGGGCGGAAAACCGGAAGCCGATGATAGCAACAGGCCAGAACGGGCGGAACCGGCCAAAAAACGGGTATTGATCTTTAGTCCGCACCCGGATGACGATATCATCAGTATGGGGGGGACCTTTATGCGATTGCAAAACCAGGGGCATGAAGTCCATGTGGCCTATCAGACCTCCGGAAATATTGCCGTTGCCGATGATGAGGCCCTACGGTTCTCCGATTTCGTGATCGATTATAACCGTTCCTTTGGACTGGACAATGAAAAATCCAAGGACATTTATAGCAAGGCGACCAAATTTATCAGAAATAAGAAAACAAGCGAGATCGATATTGAGGAAGTAAGGAAGATCAAAGGCTTGATCCGCCGCAGCGAGGCCAGGGCCACGGCCTATTATGTCGGCCTGACCGATGACCAGATCCACTTTAACGACCTGCCGTTCTATGAGACCGGGACCATCGAGAAAAAACCTTTTGGCGAGGCCGACCTTAAGATTACAATGGATCTGATCGAAAAGATAAAGCCCCATCAAATATATGCCGCCGGCGATCTAGCGGATCCCCACGGAACCCATAAGGTGTGCCTGGATATCATCTTTGAATCGCTAAAACGCCTAAAATCCAAACCCTTTATGAACGATTGTTGGGTATGGCTGTATAGGGGCGCGTGGCAGGAATGGGAAATCGAGGATATTGAAATGGCGGTACCGATGAGCCCCAGCCAAGTATTGGCCAAACGCTATGGTATCTTTAAGCACCAATCCCAAAAGGACGGGGTGGTATTCCAAGGGTCCGATTCCAGGGAGTTCTGGCAACGAGCGGAGGACAGGAACAGGGAGACCGCTACCCGATATGACGCTCTGGGACTTGCGCATTACGCCGCCATGGAAGCCTTTGTGCGTTACATATTTTAAGGAACAATTAATTTATATAAAAAAGGCCGCCCGATCGGGCGGCCTTTTTTGCGATTATAATACATTAAAACTCCAGTTCAAAGAACAGGCTGCTGGCCTCCCGTTCCTCCGTGACATCCTCTCCCTTTAAGACCTCTCCGGTACTATTCGACAATTTTAAATTAAGCTTCCAATAGCCGGTCATCGAAAGATTCAGTTTTCCGTTATAAGATGTGGAATTTGCATCATAGGTCAGATCTTTATTATTTGGGGAACTGTGATTTCCCATCCCCGGCATACGGGGATCAAGACCAATTTTATAATCCGCCACTACGGAAAAGTCCATCATATTTTCCATCCTATAGAGCAGGGCCTGCATATCGTTCACCCCCACTTCCGGTTCTTGCGGACCTACCAGTGCAAGGACATAACGGACATCATCGTTGCCCATAAAAGAAACCACCTGCTGTTTTTGGTCGATAGGTGTTTTTACAGCGATACGCTCGGTCAATGAATAATCCTGCCCCCCTGTACGGTAATCAAGGGCGAGTTCCCAATATTCCTCCTCGGTTCCCGCCATTTGAAAGATTATAAATCCTTTGAAAACCGTATCGTCGTCCGTTAGGGTCACTGCCGATCTGGGGCAGGAATGGGACATGCCCATCATATGCATTACCGGCATCCAAGTTATTTCCGCATCCGTAAAATAACTATTGTCCACGTTGTCCTTGATCCGAATATAAATTTCATTATATCCGGTAATAAAACCGTCGATTTCCGAATATAGTTCGACCGTATGCCCATTGGCATTTATACCCGTCACCAAATTAAACCCGTCCATAGGATCTTTTTCGATCTGCGGAGTATCATCATCGGAGGAACAGGATATTGATCCGATGGATAGGATAAGGACTATTGCTGCTAATTTTATAATTCTCATTTTTATTGTTTTTTTTGATTAATTAAATGAATAGGAAAGTGTCAGGAAAAAATTGCGCCCCATCCGGGGGATATTTTTCCAATCGGTATAGGTAGAATAGGTCCTGTCGAAAATATTTTCGGCCCCGACCTTGGCGATCAAGGAATCCGTATCGAGATAAAAGGTCTTTCCCGCCGAAACCGAGAAAATGGTATAGGCCGGGGTACGGTCCTCCCCAAAATCAGGATTATAGTTCAGCTGTTCGGCGGCCCCGGACATTTGGATCGCACCCGAAAAGGTGTTTTTATGATACTGAAATCCAGATCGATAGGAAATCGGGGCGATGAAGGGCAGATTTTCCCCTCGATCGTCGGTACCTCGGTGATAGGTGATCAATCCGGTCCATTTAAGGGCCGGAGCCATCCGGTATTCCACATCCAGGGACGTATTGAACAATTGGGCATATTCCAGGTTCCTATATACCTTAACGCCTTCCGCCCCAATGGTCATTGCACTTAACAGTGGATCTACCGCCCCTATTATATAATGGGGCATATGGAAATAATTGGCCTCGGCGCCGATCTTGAACTTGGGCCTTTCCAAGGTCAATTTAGCATTTGCTTCAATGGATTTTTCATTCTTCAGGTCCGGATTCCCGACATAGTCGTGATTATCGAAACTGTTGAACAAATAAAATCCGAATCCCTCCGTAACGGAAGGCGCCCTATCGCCATATGAGATTCCGGCGTTTAAATGCCAGGGCATCCACATTTTATGCCATTGTCCGGAAATACTTTTTAAGAACCTGGTCTTAGACCGTTCCATTTCGGGATAAAAGATCTTTAGACTGTTCAATCCGAGTTCGTCCGCAACATACTGCCCCTGCAGTGCCAATCTTGTAGCCAGTTTTAGGGAACTCCCTTTTAGGTCCAGGACATCCATGACATATATTCCCCCATTGGCGGTGCGCACATCGGGCCAGGTCAGCATAAACATGGGCAATTGATCTGTGGCGTTCGGATACATGGTCATTTCTGCGAGGGACCTGTTGTAATAGCCATCCAATTTGAACAGGAATCGATGTGCCCCGGTAATTAGACGGGCTTCGGAAAAGAACCCATAGGTATCGCTCCACCCCGGCATATCCATATGTATCGGCACTTCCGGTCTTTTGGTATCATCCATCACATGGGTAATCGTATTGAAATACAATTTGGATTTCCAGTTGGTAAGGCTTCCCAACAAAGTAGGCTGTTCAAAACCCACCGATGCAATAATTGCCCTGGCCAGGGAAACATCCATCGTTAATGCCGGATACCCCACATCCCGTGCCTCATCAAAAATAAAACTGGCGGTAAGCACCTTGTCGTCCTTAATTTTATATCCCAGATTGGCGGATGCATTAAATTTCTGAAATTGCGAAAACTGGACTTCCTGGCCGTTGCCCGACTTATAATTTTCGGCATGGCGATAAATAATATCGGTATCCAAATAGAATCCCGGATCGGAATAATTTACCTCCCCGCCCACAACGGCCATTTGGTTGTTGGACTCATAGGCGGATTCCACGGCCCCGCGGATCCCCGTTTCCTTAAAATTACTTTTATCCAATTCCAGATCAATGGCACCCCCAATGGTAGAACCATGTTCCGCACCCTGTTGTCCTGATGAAATATGGGCCTTGGAAAGGTTGGAAACATCCACATAGGAAGTTATGGGATCCATCTTATCTGTACATGCGCCAAAGATCCTCATGCCATCTATTGTTACGGACAATCGCTCCGAAAACATATTGTTCAAGGTCGGTTCCCAAGCATAGGCCCCTCTTTTTACCATATCCACCTTTCGGGACGATTCCAGATATTCGTCCAGGGAAGAAAGCGGTTTTGGCTGCCGGTGATGGTCCAGCGCTTTTCTGGCCGATATCATAATTACCTCGTCCAGATCGATGGTGATGATAGAATCCTGCAAGAGAACCGGCTCCTGCGCCATGGACCTGTCCGGGCATCCCATAATTACGGATAAAAGAACCATTGGCAGTGCATATTTGACCCAGGCCACGGACAGGGAACGTGCCCATTGGACATTATCGACTATTTTCATATGTAGATATTTATTGTTTTTTAGCGGTCATATGCAATTCGCATATCTTCATTCGTATTTGCGACCAGCTTTCGGTCATGCTCATTTCAT
>DATGQM010000064.1:0-2408 GCA_035304205.1 Arenibacter sp.
TGCCTACTGCCTCAAATAAAGCCCCTGCTTCCTATAATCTATGATCGCACGGCCTTTTTTGAGGATATCGGCGCCGATAATGCCATCTACGGGCAGGGCCTGGTGCGAGGTCAGTGCCTCGTTCACGTGAACGAGGTCGAAGAGTACTATTTTTCTCCTTTCGCTGATCCAGTCGCCTATCTGAACCTTGTTTTTTGTGGAGAGCCTGGTCAGCATTTCCGTAGCCCCGGCCCCGGCCGCCCTTATCTCCGAGTCCTTCGAATTTAATTTGAAAAATTCTATTTTATCGAACCCTATGCAGGTGTTGGAAGCCCCGGTATCCAATATAAACCGGCCCGATACCCCATTGATGGTGGCCATTATTTCAAAGTGGTTCGTAGCGGTAAGTTCTAGGGGGATATGGGTATACTTTTTCTTCTTCAGGAATGCTTTAAGGCTGGCCATCTACTTTTTTTATCAAAGATAATCTTATTTTTGTTGCATGACGATAACGGATACGCATACCCATTTATATAGCGAGCTTTTTAATACGGATAGAGATCGGGTGATAAATGCTGCCCTGGAGCAGGGGATAACGCGCTTTTTTATTCCGGCCATAGATTCGGCCCACACCAGGTCCATGTTGGAGCTGGAGCGGTCCTATCCCGAGAATGTCTTTTTAATGACGGGGCTCCATCCTACCTCTGTCAAGGACAATTATAGAAGGGAATTGGACCATGTGGAGGAATTGTTGGCCTCCAGGAAATTCGTGGCCATAGGGGAGATCGGGATCGATCTGTATTGGGACAAAACCTTTTTACAAGAGCAAAAAATTGCCTTTAAACAACAGCTACAATGGGCCAAAAAATATGGCTATCCCATAGTTATTCATTGTAGGGAAGGTTTTGATGCCATTTTTGATATTCTGGAATCCGAGAAGGGCGATGATCTTTTTGGTATTTTCCATTGCTTTACCGGGACCTTGGAGCAGGCAGAAAAAGCGATATCCTATAATATGAAATTGGGGATCGGGGGCGTGGTTACCTTTAAAAATGGTAAGATAGATGCCTTCCTGGATAAAATCGACTTAAAACATGTGGTGCTGGAGACCGATTCTCCCTACCTGGCCCCCGCACCCTTTAGGGGAAAACGCAATGAAAGTGCCTATCTGATGTATGTCCTGGAAAAGGTAGCTGCCATTTATAAAAAGGATGTAGCGGAAGTGGCCGCAATGACCACGTCTAACTCCAAGGATATATTCGGGATCTAACATAACCCATAACTCATCACTCATAACTCATAACCCTTTAACCCTTAGAAACAAAAACATCTTGGCGACAAAGAAAACAAAAATCCTGCTGATCTATACGGGAGGGACCATAGGGATGATCAAGGATTATGACACAGGCGTATTAAGGGCGTTCAATTTTAAGAAATTGCTAAAAAATATTCCCGAGCTCAATCAGCTCGATTGCAGTATAGATACCGTTTCCTTCCCTACCCCTATAGATTCTTCCAATATGAACATAGCGTTCTGGGTGGATATCGCCACTATAATAGGGGACCATTATGCTACCCATGATGGTTTTGTAGTGCTGCACGGGAGCGACACTATGAGCTATACTTCCTCCGCTCTAAGCTATATGTTGGAGGATCTACAAAAGCCGGTGATCTTTACGGGATCCCAATTGCCTATAGGGGATCTAAGGACCGATGCCAAGGAAAATCTGATCACTTCCGTGCAGATCGCTGCCTTACAGGGAGAGGAAGGGCCCATTATACGGGAAGTGTGCCTCTATTTTGAATATAAATTATATAGGGCCAATCGGACGACCAAGATCAATGCCGAGCATTTTGAGGCCTTTGCTTCCCTAAACTATCCGTCCTTGGCGGAATCGGGTGTACATTTAAAGGTAAATAGGGAGTATTTGTTACAGGACGTGAAGGAGAGGGGATTGAAGGTCCATACAAACATGGATCAAAACGTAGCGATATTGAAGATTTTTCCGGGCATGGGCAGATCGGTCCTGCACAGCGTTTTGAATATTCCGGGCCTTAAAGCCTTGGTGTTGGAAACCTATGGTTCGGGGAATGCCCCCACGCAAGAATGGTTTGTCCAGGAGCTAAAAATGGCGCTTGAAAAAGGGGTCTTTATTGTAAATGTAACCCAATGTTCGGGCGGAAGCGTCATAATGGGGCAGTACGAGACCAGTGAACACCTCCAAAAATTGGGCCTAATCAATGGAAAAGACATCACGACAGAGGCCGCTATCACTAAATTGATGTACCTATTGGGAAATAAAGTTTCCCCTAAGTTGTTCAAAATCATATTTGAAACGCCCCTTAGGGGAGAATTGTTGTAAAAATAACAGAGTAAATTTCTTTAACTAATATTTTTTTTGTTATTTGGTCGACCAATTAAACTTCAA
>DATGQM010000065.1:0-7934 GCA_035304205.1 Arenibacter sp.
GGACGCCCCCTGCGATTGATGTACCCGGAAACGGAAAGGGGTACCAATAACGAACAGGTGGAAATGCAGGGTCCGGATCTAATGACCCAAAACAAGGTCTGGTGGATGCCTTGACCGGAAGTAGTAAGGACATAATAAGGAAGTAGTCGTGGGGCTGCTTCCCTTTGTTGTTTTAAACCAAATGAGAAATTATAATTATGGCAAGAGAAAAAAAGACTAGTAAATGGGTCAAGATCAGAAAGTTCCTGAACGACATCCACCTTTGGGCCGGATTGATCAGCGGCCTGGTCCTATTGGTCGTATGCTTTACGGGAACCATATATGTGTACAACACGGAGATCCGCGAATGGGGAGCTTCGCATTTGTACAAGGTCTCTGTCCCCAATGGGCAGGGACCCTTGTCCGTTGAAGCGGTCATGGAAAAAGGGAAGAACCATATCCAGGGCAGTATTACGGGGGTGAAGATTCCTTATGATGCAGATCGTAGCTATCAATTTACGGCAAGGGCGGAAGGGGATAAGAGCCGCTTTGGCACTACCTATTTTTTTGACCCGTATACCGGGGATTTTCTGGGGAACAGCAAGGAAAAGAATGAGGCGGCCGAATTTATGGGCACTTTGTTCAGCCTTCACCGTTGGCTGTTGTTGGACAAGGTAGGGGAACCGATCATATCGGGCTTGGAAAATCGTAAGTTGGGCAGTTATATTACGGGTACGGCCACCATTTTGTTCACGATCGGGGTCTTGACCGGCATAGTCATCTGGATACCGCGGAAGGCAAAATATTGGCGGCAGGGCCTGAAAATTAAATTCAAAGGCAATTGGAAGCGTATCAACCATGACCTGCACAATACCTTGGCCATTTATTCGGCCATAATCCTATTCCTAATGGGGGTTACTGGTCCATTCTGGTCCTTCCCATGGTACAGGACGGGCCTGCAGAAAAGTCTGGGTACGTATCAGGAGCGTAGTGCAGGCGGCCCTGGGGGCGGCAATTCGGAAAAGAAGGACAAGCCCTCGGTCAAGGAAGATACCGAGCTGTATGCCTTGGTAGATTATTTGGCCGTTGTGGATGCAGAATTGGATTATCCGGGTGAGTACAGTATCGGTTTGCCACAAAAAGGGGCTACCGAGATCAGTATCAGTAAGAAGCGTACTGGATTTTTTGCACCGGCCGCATCGGATAAGGTGGTGTTGGACGTAAATACCAAAGCGGTAAAGGAAAAAGAAGTTTTTCGTGAAAAACCATTTAATGAAAGGGTCTCCAGATCAGTGAAGGCACTGCATGTGGGCGATGTTTACGGTTCGTTCAGTAAGCTGCTGTATTTTATTTCCTGTCTCATCGCTACGAGCCTGCCGATTACAGGCACCCTGATCTGGATCAATAAAATGAAAAAATCAAAAGGGAAAAAGCGGGAAACGATCATAAAAACATAGTATTGGGATGTGAGTACAGCGTATTGGGTACAAAGCATTGAGTATTGATAATCCCTTCTTCCATCCCAAATATAAATAGATTCAAACTGCTCAGACTCTATTTCTTTAGCAGTTCCTGTAAGATAGGGGTCGATGACCTTAAATGATCTTCCAGAAGTTGGCGGGCAATATTTTTCTCACCCTCATAGATAGCTTCCAGAATAGCGATGTGTTCCGATAAGGCCCTAGCGGCCCTATTGGAATCGTTGGCCGCTGCGCGTTGTAAGATCCGAATGAAGGTCCATAAGGATTCAAAGGTCAACACAATAAACTGGTTCTCGCAGGAATCGATCCATAATCTATGCAGGTCCTCATCCAGTTGGAGTGCCTTTTTGGTGAATTTATCATTGGAATTTAAATTTTGGACCTTTATCGAGCTGTCCAATAACTTCTTGGTCCTTTTTGAACTGCTCAAAATATCGATCGAAAAGTCGAAGGCCAGCAGTTCCAAGGATACCCTTACCTCGGTCAGTTTGATCAGATCTTCTTGGGAATAGTTCTTTACTACGGGGCGCTGGTTGGGCCGAAGCTCGATTAATCCCATAGCTGCCGCACTCCTTACCGCCTCCCGTACCGGGGTGCGACTGACTTCCCATTTTAGGGCCAATTGGGTTTCACGAATTGGTTTTCCCGCAACAAGTGTTCCATTAACGATCTCTTCCAAAAGCTTTTGGAGCAAGAGGTCGGAGGTATCCCCGCTACGCTTTATTTTTTTTAAATCCATATTTTCTTGTAAGTGTATACACTTTTTAAAAAAAAGATCTATATTGCGGTCCGTTAAAAAAGTGTATACACTTTTTTAACGGACCGGTTAATCGAAACAATAAAATATTAAGATGCAAAATTAACTATAAAAAATGATTGTCTATGAATTAAACTTTTTTTGAATTTTCGGAATCTCCTTTATTGACCGATACATAAAACTTTGCATGGTCGTTCGGGATAAAAATTTGAATATCGATCCTTATAATAATCAAAACAATTATGAAAAAAAAACCAATGAAACTACCGATGTGCAGATATATATTGTATAGCGGTGATTTAAAAACTGTGTGGATATCCTTTCTTACTATGCTTGTTTTTATAGGAATGAAGGCACATGACCGCACTATGGACAATGAAATTTTATTGGATATGGAAACCCGACCTGTACAATTATTGGTGCAAGGTACCGTCAGGGATACGGAAGGAAATCCGCTCCCGGGAGCCAACATTTTGGAAAAGGGCACGCTAAACGGAACGCAAACCGATTTTGAGGGTAATTTTTCCATTTCGGTTTCTTCGGAAAATAGTGCATTGACGGTTTCGTATATCGGCTATTCCACTTTGGAGGTCCCTATAGATGGCAAGGTAAATATGGAGGTGGTCCTGACCGAAAGTGCCTCCGGATTGGATGAAGTAGTGGTGGTAGGTTACGGGACCCAGAAAAAGGAAACCTTGTCCGGTTCCGTGGTATCGGCAGATCTGGATAATCTTACGCAGATCCCGGAATCCAACCTTTCCAATTTATTGGCGGGTAGGATGAGCGGTGTTTATGTGGGACAGTCCACCGGAGTACCGGGAAGTTCCTCTAATATTCGGATCAGGTCCCAATCTTCATGGAATTCCACTCCCCCTTTGTATGTAATAGACGGGGTGATCAGGGACAAGTCGAGTTTTGACCGGTTGGACGTAAATGAAATTAAGGATATTTCCGTCCTAAAGGATGCCGCTACCGCGGCGATATATGGTTCCAGGTCCTCTAACGGAGTGGTCATCGTTACTACCAAAACCGGTCACGTTGGCAAGACCAATGTTAACGTTGCCATGAACTATAGTGTTGAGGAGCCAACGTCCAGGGCCAAAACATTAAGTGATCACGATAGTTATCTTTTAAATAATGTGTATTGGCAAAAGCAATCCGGAACCAATTGGTTCGGGGAAGACGAAATTGCGCTATTCGAGGAAAAAGGGTATAGCTTTAATTATTTGGATTATTTGTACCGTACCCCGACCACCAAAAACACCTCGGTAAGCGTTTCCGGGGGTAGTGAAAAAGTAAAGTTTTATGTGGGCGGTACCTACTTTGATAACGAGGCCTATTTGCCAAATGTCGATTATAATAAATACAATCTCAGGGGGAATGTGGAAGCTATGATATCGAAAAATCTATCCATAGGCCTAAACCTGAGTACCAATTCCGGGAAAAGGACCCGTTTTAATTCCAGTAGCTCCGATTTAGGCGATTGGTATGGAAGATTGGATTATTTATTTTTCTATATCCCCATCGAAATTGATGGAAATTTGGTGGATCCGGAATGGCAGATGAGCCTGCCCGGCCTTATTAAGGATGGGGGATATCAAAAAACCGAGGAAATCGGTATCGATGCCTTGTTGAACATTACCTACAAGATTCCTTATGTGGATGGATTGTCGGTAAAGGCAACTTATAGCAAGAACTATGTAAGCGATTTCAGCAAAAACTTTTTTAAGAAACAGCAGCTATATAGATATGAAAGAACCGGTTCTACCGGGAAGGTCTATACCGAAAATTTGATCGGTCCCTCTTTTTCCCAGGTCCCTGGAAGGGAATACTTGAACAATAATTTTAGTAAGACCAGCTCATATCAGTTCAATGCCCAGCTTTCATATGCCCGTAGATTTGATAAGCATAATGTGGATGCAATTGCCATTTATGAGGAATTTGATGGGGGGAATACCAATTTCGGACTTACCAGGTACGATTTTCCCCTCCTAGTAAAAGATCAATTTTTCGCCACCAGTAATAATGCCGAGGATTCGAACGGGAATGGGAGCGAAAGTTATAATGGCCGAAAATCCTACTTGGGCCGTGTTAATTATGATTTCGATGGTAAGTATATCTTTTCGGGGGTATTTAGGGCCGATGGATCCATGCTGTTCGCACCTACTAAGCGGTGGGGATACTTCCCATCGGCGTCCTTGGCCTGGGTGGTGTCCAGGGAATCATTTTTCAGCGATTATCTTTCCCAGTTTCCCTTGCTGAAGGTTAGGGCCTCCTACGGTATTACAGGGAACGATGCGGTAGGGGGATGGCAATGGCAAGAGGCTTATTATGGGGCAGGCCAGTACTATATAGGGAATTCAAATCAAAATGTTATTGGTCATGGCGGGATCGTAAATCCTAACCTGACCTGGGAAAAGTCGCGCTCCTTCAATATCGGATTGGATATGATGACGAAGCAGAACATCGAACTGAATCTTGATTACTGGAAAAGACATAGTTATGATATTTTAGGTAGGAGGATCCTTAACCTCCCAACGACCTTCGGAGGTACCTTGCCCGATGAAAATTATGGGATAGTGGATTCCCAAGGATTTGAAGTGGGATTAAATTATAATACCCATATTGGGGAACTCGGGTTTGATGCCCAGGCCAATTTTTCATATGCGACCACCAAGGTAGTACGTGCGGATGTGGCGGTAAACGTACAGGATGTGGACAATCCCAATGGAAAACCGTTGGGCTATACCGCAACCTATGTTTCTACCGGGATCATAAGGACCCAGGCAGAACTGGATGCCCTTCCCGATGGGTATACCATTATGGGTGCAGCTCCTGCTCTAGGGCATTTGAACTATGAGGATGTTTCGGGAACGGAAGGGGTGCCGGATAATAGGATAGATGGATTCGATCGCCAGATCATATCCGATTTCAGTCAGGCCACGGCTCCCTATTCAGCTGGACTAAACCTAAATTTTAGGTGGAAAGGAATTACCTTAAATACGTTTTTCCAATCGCTGTTCGGGTATAAAAAACTGTATACGGACAATTGGGGCAGAGGATTCCCCTTGGATGCTAGGCTTTATGAACATTGGGGGGACACTTGGACACCCGAGACCCCGAACGCTACCTACCCCGTGATTACGGGACCGGGAGAACCACCTAGTACGATGGCTTCCAGTTTTTGGTACGGAAATGGGGGCTTTGTCCGCCTGAAGAACCTTTCCCTTGGCTATGACCTGCCTGCAAAGTGGTTATCGGAAATAAAAATAGAAAAGGCCACGGTCTATGTAAACGGTACCAATCTTTTTTACCTGTCGGGCTTTAAATGGTATGATCCGGAAATCGCTTCCCAGGCCAGTTATCCCAATATGAGAAAATTGAACATAGGAATCAATCTAACCTTTTAAAAAATTAAATATGAAAATCAAATTTAAGACACTATTGATAGGCATTTTATGCCTGTTTACGGTAGGCTGTGAAGATGTATTGGATAAGGAGAACCTTACGGCGATCGGTGCGGACGACGTATGGAACGATTTTGCCCTGGCCGAAGCTTATATTAATGGAGTATATGGTAATTTGATGCCCGGTATGCCCGATAGTTCCGGAATCTATACGGACGAAGCATCCGGAATCAATTATCTTGGATTGTTTGCCAATCCTTTTGGCTATGGAACGGCGACTATTAACAGTCAGGATGAATGGCATTATGGGGTTATAAGGGTCATTAATTTAATGTTGGAGCAAATAGAGACCGGAACTTTAACGGAGGCCGAAAAGGACCGATTAAAAGGACAGGGTCATTTCTGGAGGGCCTGGGCCTATTTTAGGATGGTAAAGACCTACGGGGGGGTTCCCCTGATAACCGATGTCCAAGGTTATGATGATGTGGAGGCCATTCAACTGGAAAGAAGTCCCACTTCGGTATGTATCGATCAGATCATAAGTGATCTCGATGCCGCTTTTGAGATGTTGCCACCGTCCTGGAACGATGCCAATGCGGGAAGGATCGACAAATCCGCTGCTTTGGCCTTTAAGGCCAGGGTGTTATTGTTTTATGCCAGCCCCCAATTTAATCCGACGAATCTGGAAGCGCGTTGGCAGACCGCCTTTACGGCGGCAAAGGAGGCAAAGGAGTTTTGCGAGTCCCAGGGAAAAGGTTTGTATCCCGATTTTGCAGGTATTTGGGACGTGGAGCTGAATAATGAGGTAATTATGGTGAATCGGTTCAACCGTCCGGGCAGCACCTATTATATAGGTTGCCCAAGACCTTTGTTGTACTCATTTAATTGTACGGGCCATGATCAACCTACCTTGGAATTGGTAGAGAAATTCCCCTTGGTAGACGGTACGGCCTGGGATCCAGCCACAATGTCCTATGAAACCTTGCACCAGAACAGGTCCCAAAGGTTTTATGCCACTATCGGATATAATGGTGCGGCCCCTTATCTGAAGGATATGTTCGAACAAAGCACCAACTTATGGACTTATAAATCGCTTACACAAGGGGCGATGGACGGGCCCTTGCCAACAAGCACCAGTTTTTATAGGGTAAAGGCAATGGATAGAAACGTTGATCTGTCCGCAGTTTATGAGGCGGGAATGGATTGGCCCGAGATCCGGTTTGCGGAGGTCTTGATGACCTATGGCGAAACTGCAAATGAAATAGGCAATACTGAAGAAGCCTTACAGGTCCTATATGAGATCCGGGAGCGGGCGGGAATCCTTCCAGGTGCCGGTAATACCTATGGGATTACCGCTTCCACAAAGGAGGAAATAAGATTGGCGTATGAAAACGAAAACCTTCTCGAATTCGCATTTGAAAATAAAAGACTGGATCAGCTAAGAAGATTGCGGAAATGGGATGTTGTCCTGAACGGCCTGCAAAAACACGGTTTGGTAATAACTCAGAAAGAAGGGACTACCGGACCTTCGGGAATGGATAATATTGATGATCATATAGGTGATTTTGATATCGAAAAAATAGAGGTAGGTGCCCAAGAATTCAACGTTAGACAGGAATATTATTTTTATGGTATCCCCCAGAGGCATTTGGAGCAAAACCCCAATCTGGAACAAACACTGGGTTGGCCTTCGGGAACATTCGACCCCCTGTTGTAATTTTCAGGATGCCTGACGGGGGAGTTGGATCAAAATGACGGTGATAATACAGCATTGCTGCCCATGAACAGATTCTAAAAATCAAACAAAATGGCCTATCCCAACATGCTCTGTAGGCTATGAAAGATGGGCCATTTTTAATTTTGTTCAATAAATTGACGTTTTTTGTATCACAAAGTAGACCGTAATTATATCTTATATAGATTAATTGGAGTTTAAATTAAAGAATATTAAATGAAAAAATCGGTAATGGTCTTATTTGCACTCGGTATTATGTCGGTTGCAAGTGCCCAATCGGGAAAAAAACAGGGGGAGGGTATTTTAAATGACAAGGACCTTCAATTCTTGAAAGAGCTCACGGAAGTGATCATAGACAGCTCCCGTATTTATCCCGGACAAAAAATTGCGGAGGGGATGGGATATAACAATACCGGTGCGGTCTTGATCAAGCCAGGGGGGAGGGAAAGTTATCCGGCCTTTTGGATCCGTGACTATGCCATGTCCTTGGAAACTGGGTTTGTCACCCAAGAGGAACAAAGACAGATGCTACTCCTTACCGCATCTACCCAAGCGGACAGGACTTGGATAACAAA
>DATGQM010000066.1:0-3952 GCA_035304205.1 Arenibacter sp.
GCCCGATCCATAACGGCCACGAAGTCTTTGCTCCTATGGGAAATTTCTATCAGGGAGAGTCCAGATCCGTTAAAATCGATTACGGCTTCGGAAGCTTTTTTAATTACTTCCTGGGGCAGGATACAGGGACCGGCACTAAAATTATGTTTTTTCATGGGCTTATATTTATTGTTTTTCAATGGTCACACCAGCCCGAAAGATTCGTTCTGGCGGGTGTAACATCCATGTAATCATTTACTCACAGGTTTTTATTTTAAAATTGGGAGTTCGTGAATCTTCGATTTTGAGGTGTGATAAAATTTTCGGTCATGAATGTTTCATTTTGTGAATATTATTTTTTAATGGTGATGCAATTAGGTCCTATTTCATTTAAAGGCTAAAGATCATAAATATTTTATGAAGAACCGTAGCGGCCCGGGGAATTATTCCATTATGTTTTCAACAGGAATTCAACAGTATCCCTATTGTCCGCATAGGAGGTCAGCGATGGTTTTTGTGTTTGCCCAAAAGAAATCCCATCCACGAATATCCCATCACCCACAATGCATTGCAGTTTGTCCCTTTCATTTTGCAATCGGATTTTCAGTTCTTCCAAGGAGTCGTAAAATTCGTAGAACAAGGTGGCAATGGGAGAGGCATATTGATCGTCCTCCTTCAACATTAGGAAACCATTGTCCAATATATTAAACCTGCTCATTAGGTAGACCGCTTTGTTATAATCATAATTGTTGGCGTATTTGTGCTGGTCTATAAGGTGGCTAAAGGGGAAAATCGACTTAAAAAATGCATCGAAATCGTAATCCTTAGGGACAAATAATTTAGAAACGCTCCTACAGCCCAGGCCGAAGTACCTAAAAACATCCTCTCCCAATGCCCTTAATCGGTCCTCGCTCTCCGCTCCGGTAAGTACGGCGATGGAATTGCGGTTTTTTCGGATGATATTGGGCCTTTTCCCAAAATAATGTTCAAAATAACGGGAAGTATTGTCGCTTCCCGTTGCGATTATCGCGTCAAAATCTTCCAATTTACCTGTTATAAATTCGATATTTTCATCGAAGGAAGGTTCGATAGCCGTTAAATATTGGGCAACAAAGGGCAATAACACCTGGTCGTTCGAAGAAAGCTTTACCAATATTTTATTACCGGTGATAAGGATGCTCAGGAAATCATGGAATCCGACCAAAGGGATATTTCCCGCCATGATCACAGCCACGGATTTCGGCCTATTTTTCTTAATATCATATCGGGAAAGCCAATTGTTTAAATGGGCCGGGGTGAGCAATTGGCCCCAATTTTCCAGGCTATATAATATATTATCCCTTGTAAACCAGCCATTTTGCTGTTCGGCCAATGCCATTACGTTATCAAGTTGAAGGAACCGATCCCGTTGTTTAAGGTCTATTTGGGGCTTCTTTTTTACATATTCGCAGTATTCCGTAAAAAAACTGCCGAGTTTAACAAAAGCATTTATTCTAGGTGTAAGCTCAGTCATTATATTTGTAAAAGATTTTATTAGGCAGTACTTTTGCACAAAAGTATTGATACTGAATTTAATTCAGCATAAAAGAAATATAAATTATGGCAATTATAATAACAGATGAGTGCATAAATTGTGGCGCTTGTGAACCGGAGTGTCCGAACAATGCAATTTATGAGGGTGCGGACGACTGGAGATATAGCGATGGCACCTCATTGAAGGGAAATGTAAGGCTCCCTAACGGGAAGGACGTGGATGCCGAAGAATCCCAGGAACCGGTCAGTGATGAAATATATTTTATAGTTGCGGATAAATGTACCGAATGCATGGGCTTCCATGACGAACCACAGTGTGCAGCCGTATGTCCGGTGGATTGTTGTGTGCCGGACGAAGATAATGTGGAAACCGAGGAGGAACTTTTGGGGAAACAGCGTTTTATGCATCCCGAGTAGCTTGCCGACCTAAGTGTCGGCCTCGTTGGGGCCGGCCTCGTTGGGGCCGACCTGTGTGTCGGCCCTAATAATTCCCCCAATATAAAATGATCAAAATAGATAGGGAAACGCTCATAAAGAGTATCTTTGCCGCTATTAAAAAATGGGGAAGTGTTTTGTTTCCGACCTCATTCCGTATCAATAATCCATCGAAACTATGAAAGCAGGTATTGTAGGCCTCCCCAATGTAGGGAAATCCACTCTTTTTAATTGTTTGTCCAATGCGAAGGCACAAAGCGCTAATTTCCCCTTTTGTACCATAGAACCCAATATCGGGGTAGTGAACGTGCCCGATACCAGGTTGCAAAAATTGGAGGAGCTCGTAAAACCGGAAAGGGTCTTACCGGCAACAGTGGAGATCGTAGATATTGCCGGGTTGGTAAAAGGGGCAAGCAAGGGAGAGGGATTGGGCAACCAGTTTTTGGGAAATATCCGTGAAACGGACGCAATCCTACATGTACTGCGCTGTTTTGATAACGAGAACATTGTGCATGTAGACGGTTCGGTAAACCCCATAAGGGATAAGGAGACCATCGACATAGAATTGCAATTGAAGGATCTGGAGACGGTGGACAAGAAATTGGAAAAAGTGAAGCGGGCCGCCAAGACCGGAAATAAGGAAGCCCAAAAAGAGGAAGCCGTCCTTTTGAAAATCAAACAGGGCCTGGAAACCGGTACTTCTATCCGGGCCCTTGATCTAGGGGCCGAAGACCGTGCCGAATTTGTAAAACCTTTGCAATTTATTACCGATAAGCCCGTAATGTATGTATGTAATGTTGACGAAGGGGCCGCTGTTAGCGGAAATGCCTATGTAGATCAGGTCAAGGCCGCAGTGGCCAATGAAAATGCCGAAGTAATTTTCCTTGCGGTAGGCACCGAGGCAGATATCACGGAACTGGAAAGTTTTGAAGAGCGACAACTATTCTTGGAGGATTTGGGGCTGACGGAGCCCGGATCGGCCAAATTGATCAGGGGGGCATATACCCTCCTGGAATTGGATACCTATTTTACCGCTGGAGTAAAGGAAGTCCGCGCATGGACCATCCCTGTCGGTGCCACCGCACCTCAGGCCGCAGGGGTAATCCATACCGATTTTGAAAAGGGGTTTATCAGGGCGGAAGTTATCGCCTATGATGATTTTGTAGCGTTTGGTAGCGAGGCAAAGGTCAAGGAAGCCGGGAAGATGCGGGTAGAGGGAAAAGAATATGTTGTTAAGGATGGGGATGTTATGCATTTCCGCTTCAATGTTTAGGACAGACTTCTAGAAACCTTATCCGTGCTATCAACAAATTTGCGTCCCCTAATGTTAATTACTTTAGGGGTCAGGAGTTTTATCTTTTTGTAACACTTGCTATATTAGCGACACTTTCGATCAAAGCCCTAAATTTATGTTAGATAACACCCAATATACAGAATATACGGAAGACAATATCCGCTCGTTGGATTGGAAGGAGCATATCCGCATGCGTCCAGGGATGTATATCGGAAAATTGGGGGACGGATCTTCGGCGGATGACGGGATTTACATATTGCTCAAGGAAGTAATAGACAACTGTATCGATGAATTTGTGATGGGGGCCGGTAAAACGATCGACATTGCCATTAAGGACAATGTGGTAAATGTTAGGGATTATGGTCGGGGCATCCCATTGGGCAAAGTGGTAGACGTGGTCTCCAAAATGAATACCGGTGGAAAGTACGATTCCAGGGCATTTAAAAAATCGGTCGGACTCAATGGGGTGGGTACCAAGGCGGTGAACGCCCTATCCAGCTTTTTTAAGGTGGAATCCTCACGGGAAAACAAACTGAAGACGGCCGAATTTCAGCAAGGGAACCTAGTTTCGGAAATGGGTCCCGATGATACCTCCAAACGCAAGGGGACCAAGGTTACCTTTGTCCCGGACGAGATTATCTTTAAAAAATATAAGTACAGGAACGAGTATGTAGAGCGTATGCTCAAAAACTACGTATACCTTAATCCGGG
>DATGQM010000067.1:0-2776 GCA_035304205.1 Arenibacter sp.
AAAGGGGGATAGATACCGAAAAGGCCATTGCGCTGATCGTAAACGGGTTTAGCAAGGATGTGCTGAACAAATTGCCGATGGAATTTGCGGTGGAAGCCCAAAAACTATTGGAGATAAGTTTGGAGGGATCGGTAGGATAAATCGCCGCCTAACCCCTAAAGGGGGAATAAAACCTAGAGTATAAAAAAATACTATAACGACAAAAATAGTTATAAAATGTTAAAAATCAATAATTTACATGCCAATATAGATGGCAAGGAGATATTAAAGGGAATAAATCTGACCGTAAATGCCGGAGAGGTACATGCTATAATGGGGCCAAACGGTTCCGGGAAAAGTACCTTGGCCTCGGTAATAGCAGGAAAGGAAGAATTTGATATTACCAAAGGGGAGATCATCTTTGAAAACGAAAACCTGGAGGATGTTGCACCAGAGGAGAGATCCCATAAGGGAATCTTCCTCTCCTTTCAATATCCGGTGGAGATCCCGGGCGTATCGGTGACCAATTTTGTAAAGACGGCCATCAACGAATCCAGAAAAGCAAGGGGATTGGAAGAGATGCCGGCCAAGGATATGTTGAAATTGATACGGGAAAAATCGGAATTATTGGAGATCGATAGGAAATTCTTGTCCCGGTCCCTGAACGAAGGGTTTTCCGGAGGGGAGAAAAAGCGGAACGAAATTTTTCAAATGTTCATGTTGGATCCAAAATTGGCCATTCTGGACGAAACGGATTCGGGCCTCGATATCGATGCGCTGCGGATCGTTGCCAATGGGGTCAACCAACTTAAGAACAAGGATAACGCCGTTATTATGATTACCCATTATCAGCGTTTGTTGGAGTATATAGTCCCGGATTTTGTGCATGTATTGCACGAAGGGAAAATTGTAAAATCGGGCGGTAAGGAATTGGCCCTTGAGCTCGAGAAGAAAGGATATGATTGGTTGAAGCCCGAAACCGTGGCATAATAAGTTGGCAGCATTCAGTTTGCAGTATCCTATACCGCCTATTGAATATGAACTACTTAATACTTAAACAAAATGGATTTAAAAGAAAAATTGGTTTCCTCCTTTTTGGCTTTCGAGAACAACGTGGATGTAGAACATTCCGTACACGACATACGCACGGAAGCTATCAAGAATTTTGAGGCAAAGGGGTTTCCTACCAAAAAGGAAGAGGCTTGGAAATACACTTCCTTGAATACCCTTCAGAAGATAGATTTCAGCATTTTCCCCAAAAAGGAAAGTATCTTGGAATACCGGGAAGTGAAGAAGTATTTTATGCACGAGATAGATACCTATAAAATTGTCTTTGTAGACGGGGTGTATAATTCGTACTTATCGGAAACTACCCATGACGGGGTGGATGTTTGTTTAATGAGCGCTGCCCTGAGCAAACCGCTGTACAAAGCGGTCATAGATGTGTATTTTAACAAGATAGCCTCAAAGGACGATTCGCTCACCAGCTTAAATACCGCCTTTAGCAAGGAAGGGGCATATATTTATATCCCAAAGAACAAAGTGCCCAAAAAGCCCATAGAGATCCTTCATTTTTCTACGGGTAACGAAGCGGCCCTAATGTTGCAACCGCGCAACTTGATCATTGCCGAGGAGAATGCCGAGCTGCAGGTAATCGAACGGCATCAGAGCCTTACTTCCAATGAAGTGTTTACCAACTCCGTAACGGAAATCTTTGCGGGCAAAAATGCCATAGTGGATTTCTACAAGGTGCAGAACGATGTACTTACCGCCTCCCTAGTGGACAATACCTATGTGGATCAGCAGGATGGGAGCTTGGTAGATGTACATACATTTTCCTTCGGGGGAAAACTGACCCGTAATAATCTAAACTATTATCAAAATGGGGAGCGTATAAACTCCACCATGCGGGGCGTAACGATCATAGGGGAAAAACAACATGTGGACCATCATACCCTGGTGCACCACATTCAGCCCAATTGCGAGAGCCATCAGGATTATAAGGGCATCTATGGCGAAAATGCTACGGGGGTCTTTAACGGGAAGATCATCGTGGATAAGATCGCACAAAAAACAAACGCCTTTCAGCAGAACAACAATATTTTGGTCAGTGATAAGGCAACTATCAATACCAAGCCCCAACTTGAAATTTTCGCGGATGATGTAAAATGCTCCCACGGGTGCACCATCGGGCAATTGGATGATGAGGCCCTGTTCTATCTACAGGCCAGGGGTATTCCAAAAAAGGAGGCCAAGGCCCTGTTGATGTATGCTTTCGCCAATAATGTCCTTTCAACGGTACGTATCCCTGAATTAAAGACTAGGATCAATAAATTAATTGCCAATAAGTTGGGGGTTAATATCGGATTTGATTTATAGGTAAAGTCTATACATTAAAAGTAGCAATCTAATATTATGATACGTACAGCTTTCGATATACTTATGGTTCGCAAGGATTTTCCAATTTTAAATAGGGAGGTAAACGGGAAACCCTTGGTTTATTTGGATAATGCCGCTACTTCGCAGACCCCTAAAAAAGTAATCGATGCCATTGTGGATTATTACAGCAGGTACAATGCCAATATTCACAGGGGCGTACATACCCTTTCCCAAGAAGCTACGGATGCCTATGAGCAGGCCAGACTGAAAATACAAAAGCATTTTAATGCCCAAAAGGCCCATGAAATTATATTTACCTCAGGTACTACGGAAGGTATTAATCTAGTGGCCAGTAGCTTTTCCACCTTGTTGGAGAAGGGGGATGAAATTGTGGTTTCCGCCTTGGAACACCATTCCA
>DATGQM010000068.1:0-2957 GCA_035304205.1 Arenibacter sp.
GGCATTAAGGGAAATGATCGAAAGGAACATAGGGGGAAGGATCATTGCCATGTCCAGTATACATTCCCAATTGAGCGAACCTAACTGTGGCCATTACACTGCTTCCAAGGGGGGTATAGAGGCGTTTATAAGAACGGTGGCCACGGAAGTCGCACCATATGGGATTACGGCAAATTTTATCCGTCCGGGGGCGACCTATACCGAATTGACCACTCCAATGTATACCGACTCGGTAAAGAAATCCTTGTTCGAAAGAATCCCGCTTAGGCAAATTGCCCAAGCCGACTGGATCGCACGGGCAGCCCTCTTTTTGGCCAGCGATGATTCCAGATATATGACAGGGCAGGATATAACCATCGATGGGGGATATTCCATGGATGGCTCCTTGCCCGGTGCTAAATATTGGGAGGGATAAGTATGCCGGCCCTTAAAAAATCAGTATGGTCCCTTTGCCGATGATAACCGCCTTTCCCGGAAATCCCGGTACCTGATCAAATGGACCTTTATTACGTACCCTAAATTAAAATTACGCATGAAAAATATACAATATATTGATTCCCTATCTTTTTCGGAATGGAGCAAGGCCAGTCTGATAAAAATGGGAGTATCCGATAAGGATGCCTCCACAATTGTGAACTGCTTGGTCCAGACCAGTTTGTGGGGCATAGATTCGCACGGTATCGCGCGTTTCCCACATTATTTAAGTAGAATAAAGGCTGGGTCCTTAAATCCCGCACCACAATTAAAAATAGAGAATACCGGACCGTGCTCGTCCAATATGGATGGCGACCACGGACTGGGGATCGTGGTAATGGATGCCGCTACCCGGGAGGCGATCGCATTGGCGCGGAAAAACGGGGTGGGGGTTGTCGGTGTCAGGGATTCATCCCATTGCGGTGCTATTGGGGTTTATGGAAGAATGATAGCGGAATCGGGCCTTATTGGAATCGTCTTTACACATTCCGACGCCTTTGTGGCACCCCATGGGGGATATAAGAAATTTGTGGGTACCAACCCCATTTGCATAAGTGTTCCCAATAAGGGAGGCAGGCCCGTGTGCCTAGATATGGCTACCAGTGCGATTGCTTGGAACAAGGTCATGAACGCCAGAAATGACAATGATATTATTCCCCCCGATGTAGCATATGACGCCGATGGAAATCCGACCGAAGACCCTAATTTAGTGGACTGTTTAAGGCCCATGGCCGAGCATAAGGGATATGCCATGGCCTTTATGATCGATCTGCTATGTGGACCGCTCAACGGGATGCCCTGGGGGATAAACATATCCGAAATGTATGGGGACCTCACCCAGAAAAGACACTTGGGCTCCTTGGTCATAGCCATTGATCCCGCCCGTTTTTTTGGAGGCGACCATTTTTCGGAAACGGTATCCATAATGGCAAATTCGGCCAGAAACCAGCCCGTTAAGAATATCGATATCCCGGTCGAGATTCCGGGCGACGACCATTATAGGAACGAAAAGAAAAGGATGCAAGACGGAATCCCTGTGGAATCGGTCCTATTGGACCAGATCAATAGTTGGAGTGTGGAGTTGGGCGTCCGCTTTACCAACGAACTTTAAAAACGGACCCGCGTAAACACATTGAACCCATATGTCAAAAAATAGTTACGTTTATGTGATGAGCGGTATTGCCGCCATCGGTGGAATCCTCTTCGGATATGATACGGCGGTTATCTCCGGGACGACCGAGGCCCTGCAATCCTACTTTGAACTGGACGATACCGCCCTGGGATGGATCGTATCGAGCGCATTGATCGGATGTATGATCGGCGTGATGGTCGCGGGATGGTTTGCGGATACCTATGGGCGTAAAAAAGGGATGCTCTTAGCCGCTTTTTTGTTTGCTATTTCCTCATTGGGATGCGCCTTTCCGCTAAATGTTGAGTTTCTTATAGCCGCTAGGTTGGTGGGGGGAGTGGGGGTAGGAATTGCTTCCATGGTGACACCGATCTACATAGCCGAGATTGCACCCGCATCGATCAGGGGCAGGCTGGTGTCCATAAACCAGGTGGCCATTGTAACCGGAATGGTTTTGGCATATACCGTAAATAGCCATATTATAGGAATGGGCGATGGATCTTGGATCGATACTATCGGTTGGCGATGGATGTTCGGATTGGAGGGCATACCGGCAATAATCTATTTTTTGCTCGTATTCCTACTAGTTGAAAGTCCAAGGTGGCTCGCAAAAAATCAACAGTTTGAAAATGCAAGGTCGGTGGTCCAAAAGATTACGCATCCCGAACTTGTTGAATCTATCTATTCAGGGATTTTAGGAAACGTAAAGGAAGAGGAAGGGAAGATAGGGGAATTGTTTCGCCCCAAGACCCGTGGGGTTACCATTATGACGATGGTACTTGCCCTTTTTCAGGCCATAACAGGTATAAATGTCATCATGTACTATGCTCCCAGAATTTTTCTGTCGGCCGGGGCAGGGGTAGGGGATGCCTATGGGCATTCTATAATAATTGGTTCCGTGATGGTAGCCTTTACCATAATTTCCCTGTTTTTGGTGGATAGGATCGGGAGAAGGCCCTTGATGTTGATCGCTTCCCTTGGCATGGGGGTTTCCTTGATGCTACTGGGATTGGCCTTCCCCAATGCACAGGAAGGGGGCATCTTAATGCTGTTTTATGCCTTAAGTTATGTATCCTTTTTTTCCGTGGGTATGGGTGGCATCTATTGGGTAGTGGTTTCCGAAATTTTTCCCAATCGGGTAAGGGGAAGGGCCATGACCATCTCCGTTATATTTTTATGGGGCGGTAATTTTTTGGTGGCCCAATTCTTTCCCCTTATGTTATCGGCCCTTAAAGAACAAGTGTTCTTTGTCTTTGCTTTAAGTTGTGCTATATGTTTCGTATTTATATATCTGTTCGTTCCGGAAACAAAAGGGCAGACCTTGGAGGATATTGAGAACAGATTGTTTTAAATT
>DATGQM010000069.1:0-6671 GCA_035304205.1 Arenibacter sp.
CACCCAAAACCCTATTGAACAGGAAGGTACCTATCGCCTACCTGAAGCGCAACTGGACCGGTTTCTTTTTAAGATAAAAGTAGGCTACCCTACCCTCGAAGAAGAGGTCCAGATCTTGGAAAGTAAACACCGACAAAAGAACAGGAATATAGAAGAGCTTCTAAGTCCCATCCTAACGGCCGTAGAGATTGCAGCTTACCAGGATACCATACGGGAAATCGTTATAGAGCAGAACCTAATGAAATATATAGCGGGAATCGTAAACAATACCAGGGTAAACGCCAACCTCTATCTCGGTGCCTCCCCCAGGGCATCCATCGCCATCATGGATGCTTCCAAGGCGATGGCGGCGATCAACGGTCGGGATTTTGTAACGCCGGACGACATTAAAAAAGTGGCCCCCGCTATTTTAGGCCATCGGATTATCCTGACTCCCGAACGTGAAATGGAGGGATTTACCCCTGACAGGGTAGTACTTCAGATTATCGAGGCCATGGAAATTCCCAGATAAAACGAACGAATATATTTTATCCGAAACATACCATCGTTTGAGAAACATTTTTAGAAATAGCTACTTGGAAAAACGATTTTTTATCGTTCTCGCCCTGATTATCCTTGGGTTCTTGGTTTCCTATATATTTCCGGGACTATTCGGAGCGGTCCGCTTGCTCTTTTATAGCTTCATTTTAATCGTTATGGGCGATCTATTATTGCTATTTGGCGCCAAGGGCGGTATCAGCGGGGAACGTCAGGTACCCGATAAACTTTCCAACGGGGATGAAAATGAGATTGCGATCTCCCTTTCCAATTCCTATCCCTTTCCTGTCAGATTAAAAATTTTGGATGAAATTCCCCATCAATTTCAAAAGCGCGATTTCCAAATTTTGACCAGCATCGGTCCGGGAATGGAAAAACGCTTTACATACGGATTGCGCCCTACGGAGCGCGGGAGCTATATTTTTGGAAACTTAAACGCTTATGCACGCTCCCCTATCGGGTTCATATCCAAAAAATATACTTTTAACAAATACCAGGAGGTACCCGTGTATCCTGCGTTTTTACAATTGCACAAATATGAGCTGATGGCATTTAGCAACCACCTGTTTGAATATGGGGCAAAGAGAATCCGTCGGATCGGACATACCATGGAATTTGAACAGATCAAGGATTATGTGCAGGGGGACGATATCCGGAATATTAACTGGAAGGCCACTGCCAAAAGGAGCCAATTAATGGTAAACCAGTTTCAAGACGAAAGATCGCAGCCCATATATTCCATTATAGACAAGGGCCGAGTGATGAAGATGCCGTTTAATGGACTTAGTTTATTGGACTATTCCATAAACGCCACCTTGGCGATTTCCAATATCGCCATAAAAAAACAGGACAGGGCCGGAATGTTCACTTTTAGCAATAAGATAGAAAATAGGGTAGCGGCCGAAAGACGAAGTGCACAGATGAACCTGATCCTGGAAACACTTTACCAGGTCGGGACCAATTTTGTCGAAAGTGATTTCAGTTTGCTGTATGCCGATATCAAACGCCGTATCAACCATAGGAGCCTGCTATTGCTCTACACCAATTTTGAGACCTTGCATGCCCTAGAGAGACAGCTTCCCTATCTATTGGCCCTGGCCAAACTCCATCTGTTGGTCGTTATCTTTTTCGAGAATACGGAACTCATCGAATTTGCGGAAGAAGAAGCCGTAAATACCCATCAGATCTTTGAACGGACCATTGCCGGGAAGTTTGTCTTTGAAAAAAAGCTCATCGTCCAGGAACTAAGGAAATACGGGATTCAGACCATCCTGACCAAACCGGAAGACCTCACGGTAAATACAATCAACAAGTATCTTGAAATTAAGGCGAGGGGGTTGTTGTGAATATAGTATTGAGTAGTTAGTATTGAGTATTGAGTAGTTAGTATTGAGTATTGAGATGTGTAGAGGCGAATGGCCATGGGTTATGAATGATGGGTTATGAGTTATGATTGGGGTATGAAAAAAGTCTAGCCCCTCCTTGCGAGGGGTTGGGGAGGACTTTTGTTAGTATTAGGTTGTGGGTTTTAAGAGATGTTCCTATTTTTTTTGTAACTTTAAAACAGCACTATTATTAAAACTAAAACGGGAACTATGGAGGGCGACTACACAAAGATCTATTCTGGCAATTACATGGCCTCTGCACGCATCATCGAAGAACTGGAGCAAACAGGAATAGTGCCCATAGTAAAGGACGAATCGGAATCTGCCCGGTTGGCCGGCTTCCCCTCCCCTATGCAGGAAATTCAGGAAATTTATGTCCAAAATGCGGAAAGAGAAAAAGCCAAAATAATTATAGACCGGATACTTGCCGAAATAAAGGCCTAACGTATTATGGACAAGCCACATCCCGAACCCGAGTTCTGGCTAAGAGGCCCTGTTTTAGGGATTTCCCCCTTTCTACAGCCTGCGGCCCATGCTCTTTTACAGTCCAGATTGGAATTATCCCAATACACCAACAACTTTCCTGATACCCAACTTTGGGAAAGACCATCGGGCTGTGCCTCTGTGGGATTCCATATGCAACATATGACGGGAGTATTGGACAGGATCATGACCTATGCGCAGAACCTATCACTTTCCGAACAACAGTTCCAATATTTAAGACAGGAAGGCCAAGCAAATCCTAATATTTCGGTTTCCGATCTGATAGGCAACTTTGACCAAAAGGTAGATGAGGCCTTAGAATTGTTTAAACAATTACCCGAATCCGAATTAACAATGGCCCGCCCCGTAGGCCGCAAAAAATTACCCGCCACCGTACTCGGTCTCTTGTTTCATGCGGCAGAACATTGTCAGCGCCATATTGGCCAGATGCTTGTCACTATACGTGTGCTACAGTAGATTTTATCCTTAATTTACTTGATTAAAGTCGGGCTACTTCTTTTTGTGCTTCCTTAAACTCGGACATCATATTGTGAACGATCTCTGCCGCGGGCCTAATATCGTGAATGATTGCGGAGATCTGACCGATTTCCAATTCCCCTTCCTCCATATCCCCTTCGAACATCCCCCGTTTGGCCCTGGCACGGCCCAACAGCGTCTTCAACGCTTCAATGCTAGCCCCGGTGGCATAGGCCTGTTGCACGTCCCAATAGAATTTATTCTTTAGCAGTCGTACCGGGGCCAATTCCTTCAGGGTCAGATGGGTATCCCCCTCCCCGGACTCCAATATTTTTTGTTTGAACAAGGGATGGGAAGAGGCTTCAGGGCTGGCAACAAACCGGGTACCCACCTGCACCCCGTCCGCACCAAGGACCATAGCGGCCAACATGGCCCTGCCCGTGGCTATGCCACCTGCGGCGATCAGGGGAACGGTGATTTTTTCCCTTACGGCCGGGATCAAGGCCATTGTAGTGGTCTCGTCCCTACCATTATGCCCACCGGCCTCAAAACCTTCCGCGATTATGGCATCTACTCCGGCATCCTCTGCCTTTTGTGCAAATTTTACGCTACTGACCACATGTACCACTGTAATTCCCCTTTCCTTTAAAAAGGCAGTCCAAGTCTTTGGATTTCCGGCCGATGTAAATACAATTTTCACCCCCGATTCCACGATGATATCCATGTGTTTATCAATATCGGGGTATAGCATGGGTACATTTATCCCGAACGGCCTGTCCGTAGCCTTCCTACATTTAAGGATATGTTCCCTGAGCACTTCGGGGTACATGGACCCGGCACCGATTACTCCTAGTCCGCCCGCATTGGAAACGGCCGATGCCAATCGCCATCCGCTTGCCCAGATCATTCCCGCCTGAACGATCGGATAGGAAATCTTAAAAAGTTCGGTGATTCTGTTCTGCATTGATTTTATAACATTGAGTTTACTCCGAAAACCCAAGCTAAAAAGTTAAAGAGTAAAAAAGTCAATAATTAAGTTTTCCTTATTACGTGTATCTTACGAGATGACGCCCGAACCGATCAATTCGTCCCCTATATACCAGGCCACAAATTGTCCTTCCGTAATAGCGGATTGCTTTTCGGCGAAATCGACATATAGTCCGGCATCCACCCTATATAGAGTCGCTTTTTGTAAAGGCTGACGGTATCTTATCCTTGCCATGACCTCCATGGTTTGGTCAGCTTCCAGTGCCATATCGGTACGGACCCAATGCAGTTCGTCCTGGGTTACGAACAGGGTCCGTCGGTAAAGGCCGGGGTGGTCCTTGCCCTGTCCGGTAAAGATTACATTCTCCACCACGTCAGTTTCGATCACGAATAAGGGTTCCTTGGTACCGCCCACATCCAATCCCTTGCGCTGACCAATGGTAAAATAATGTGCACCTTGGTGTTCCCCTACTACCTTCCCGTCGGTAACATCATAATGCGGCCTTTCGGCATAATAGGTCAGCTCCTCCAATTTGGATTTAAATTCCGGGATATTATGGTTCAATTGTGGCACAAGCGAAGGTACCTCTACGATGACTCCTTTCTTTGGTCGTAATTTTTGTTGTAAAAATTCGGGCAATCTCACCTTCCCGATAAAGCAGAGTCCTTGCGAGTCCTTTTTATCGGCGGTAATAAGATCGTTTTCCGCAGCGATCCTGCGCACTTCGGGTTTAAGCAGGTCGCCTATGGGGAATAAGGTCTTAGAGAGTTGCTCCTGGGAAAGTTGGCATAAAAAATAGGACTGGTCCTTATTCCCGTCCACTCCGGCCAACAATTGGTAGGTTTCGGAACCATCTTCATGGATAATCGTGCCCTTTCTACAATAATGCCCGGTAGCTACATAGTCGGCCCCCAATTGGAGGGCGATTTTCATAAATACATCAAACTTGATCTCCCTATTGCAGAGCACATCGGGGTTGGGGGTCCTGCCTTTTTCATATTCCCCGAACATATAATCTACGATCCGCTCCTTGTACTGTACGCTCAGATCTACCGTTTGAAAAGGAATCCCCAATTTTTCGGCAACGATCAGGGCATCGTTACTATCCTCCAACCAAGGGCATTCCTTGGAGATGGTAACGGAATCGTCGTGCCAATTTTTCATAAATAGTCCAATCACCTCATAGCCCTGCTCTTTTAACAGATAGGCCGTAACGCTGGAGTCTACCCCGCCGGAAAGTCCGACCACTACTTTTTTCATCGCTCTAAATTGAACTGCAAAAATACAAAATTGGGAATTCGATACCTCAAAATATATTTAACGTTTTCCCAAAATACGTAGAGACGCGATTAATCGCGTCTCTACGTTATATTAATCATTTGCTATCTTTCGTAAGCTGATAATTTTTGACCAAGATAGAAGCCGAAATTTGAAGTATTCGTTCCAGTTCCCTTATCATATCCACGGTCAATCTTTTTTTTCTGTTGAGAATTTCCGATACTCGACTTTTACCACCGATAATCCCGACCAGGTCCTTTTGACGCATGTTGAGTTCCTCCATCCGTATTTTTATGGCTTCGATCGGATCCGGAGCTTCGATAGGATAATGTTCGTTTTCATAATTTTCGATCAACAAAGAGAGTATTTCGGCCTCGTCTCCTTCTTTTGAGTTAATAGGTGCATCAAAAATCACTTCAAGACGTTCAAGTCCTTTTTGATAGTCCATTTCAGATTTAATAGGCTTTACTTGCATTATATTGTATTTTAAATTGTGTTGGCATCTATTTTGTCATACTCAGAATGGGTGCCGATAAAACGGATAAATGCCCATTGTTTTTCATAATTGAATTTCACTATCAATCGATACGAATTTCCCTTAATATTAAAAACTATCCGACCGTTCTTTAGGATACTAGCGTTTATGTAGCTCTGCTTGACATCGTTTGGCGAAAACCATTTTGCACTTTTTGCCGTATCGTACCAAGTTTTTAAATACTGTTCGGAATCGGCGTGCTTTTCCCAAAATTCCTGAAGCGTACTTCTTGCGACTATCCGTTTCATGGCTTGAATTATGGAACAAATATACCAATAGTTCTCAAATACAGAACTATTGTCGAGCGTTTTTTTATATCTATCGGTATTTACCACTATTAATTGGAATTTTCATAAGAGATGCGATTAATCGCATCTCTACGCAAGAAATCCCCAAACCACAAAAGCGGATACTTTAACATACTAAAATACTCCCTTTACAACTATTAGTTTTAAACACTTTAAAAAAGTCTGACCTTTGAGGACCCGAATCTTACCAAACTAACCCGATTATTCTAAAAAACCCCGACCAAATGGTCGGGGTTTTTGGTTTTACTATATTGCAACTATCAACCAACACACCTCTTAAATCCCTTCGATTTGCTCCTCGGGCACTGATCGATCTATGGAAGTCGAATCCAAATTTTCAAATTGACAAATCTTCAAATTAACTAATTACCCCTGCCAACTTTTTCAATCCTGGACCTATTTCTTGCCCAACTTCTTCTGTTCCTCGGCCTGCTCCATCATTTCCCTCATTTTCCTTTGGAATTTATTCTCTGTTTTAGGCTTCAATTTATTCTCCTGAATCTGCGCATGGATCTTATTTTCATCCAAAATAAAGTGCTTGATGGCCAACATGATCAAAATGGTGATCAGGTTGGATACAAAATAGTACAAACTCAATCCACTTGCATAATTATTAAAGAAAAACAGCATCATTAAAGGGGAGAGATACAGTATGAACTTCATATTGGGCATCCCGGGCT
>DATGQM010000070.1:0-5161 GCA_035304205.1 Arenibacter sp.
CCCAGTGCCTTCTGGCCATTCAAGAAAACTGATAAAAGTCATAGTTTCCACTAGGTACTTCCGCTAATTTTACCCTATGGTTTTTTTGATAAGCCCCTATCCAAATTTATAATGGTATGACAATTAAAAAACAATAGATATCTATATATGAAAAGGATATTATTGCCTACGGATTTTTCGGAAAATGCCTGGAACGCCACCAAATATGCAATTTCCCTGTATAAGGACGAGGAATGTGAATTCTATCTCCTGAACACTTATACGCCTACTATTGCCTATAGTAGATTTATGGCCACTACGTCCGTGGGGAAAGATTGCAGGGAGGCGGAGGGGAATAATTCAGAAACAGGTCTACAAGATTTTTTGGAACGCATTAAAAAGGAGTGCTATAATCCCAAGCATAAATTTACGACCATTTCCTCCTTTAACCTATTGGTAGATGAGATCAAGAATATTATAGAGATCAAAAAGATCCAGCTGGTAGTAACGGGGACCAAAGGGGCCTCTGGGATGGAGGAAGTCTTTATGGGAAGCAATACCGTAAGGATCATTAAATCCGTAAAAAATTGTCCTGTATTGGCCATTCCCCAACATTTTAAATATAGATCGCCCTCCGAAATTGCATTTGCGACCGATTTCAATCGGTTTTATACCACATCGGAACTGGAGCCCCTTATAGAAATGGCCAGATCTTTTAATGCCGTTATTAGAATCGTGCATGTGCAATATGAAATCAAGTCCCTGACGGAAGTACAGCAGTTTAACCTTAATATGTTAAGGAGGTATTTAGATGGGATGGAACATTATGTACATACCGTTTCCGAGTTGAATTCCGTTTCCAAAACATTGGAGGTCTTTGCCAATGAACTGGAAATCCATTTACTGGCCATGCTCAACTACCAGCATAGTTATATGGAAAAGATGACCCGGGAGCCGGTAATACGACGTGTTGCCTTCCATACAAGGATACCTTTGTTGATCATCCCCGAACTGGGCATGGGAACACTGCCCAATAATAAGCGGAGCAAGGAAGTTTTCCTAAAGGATTGATCCTTGGCTTCTCGATTTTTTACAGGTATGGTTTTTTACTTTTCCTGACCCATAGGATGGTTCTCATAGAAATCATCGAAGGTTTTTGTGGTGCTGTAGGGATCCGTCAATACTTTGTAAACCATATGGCCCACCATGATCTGCCCTATTATCGTTACATAAAATATCCAATCAAATGGAAAACCCGTTGCGGCCATTATCGCAACTAAGATCAAGACCCCTGTAGTGGCAAAAACCCATAAGATAGCAGTATTTCGCATCTTTTTTCTATTAAGTTAGTCAAAACCCGCTTGTTCTACTGTTAAGGCCATCCTAAAAAAACAGGTATCATAAATGTGTGCCTAGTTGGTCCAAGGGCAGTGTGTACGAGCTTTCGAGCAGGTACGGTCGATCCCGAAATTAAATAGACCGCCTATAATATATCTGCCCTTAGGGGATTAGTTTTATAATTTTGATATATTAGCGGGACTAACGGGTATTGGCTTGGAAATAAAAAAAAGCTATGGGGAACAGCATAAGATCCTAGTGGCAACGGACTGTATCGTATTTGGGTTTGATGAAGGAATCTTAAAACTTTTGGTCTTTAAGCGACGGATAGAACCCTTTCAGGGCGAATGGTCCCTACTCGGCAGTTTTGTAAACGGGGATGAAAGTGTTACCGATGCGGCAAGGCGTGTCCTGTTCCAATTTACTGGTCTGGAGTATATATTTTTAAAGGAATTGAAGGTGTATGACGATGTTGAACGTGATCCCGGGGCCCGGTGTATTTCAATAGCGCAGTACGCCCTGATCAGGATCCACGATTACGATAAGGGCCAAGTGGCGTCCCATGGTGCCAAATGGTTCGCCATTGATGATTTGCCAACTTTGGTGCTCGACCATAATAGGATGATCAGGGACGCCCTGGATCGCCTGAGGCAAAAAACGACACGAAAACCTATCGGATTTGAGCTGCTTCCCGACAAATTCACCATTCCGCAGCTCCAGCTCCTTTATGAGGCCATTTATCAAAAAAAATTGGATGACCGTAATTTTAGGAAGAAACTATTATCCTTTGACCTGCTGATCAAATTGCCGGAGAAAGATAAGACCACCTCTAGGAAGGGTGCTTTTTTATATCGCTTCGATTTTGATAAGTACAAAAAATTGGAGGAATCCGGATTTAATTTTGTGCTATAGGATGATCCGGTGTAAATCTTGATCGTACCAAATAGTTCAACCCGGCCCCATCGATCGCCCAAATAACCTATTGGAACGATCTGTTAAATAAGACGGCCCCAAATCAAATTATACGGAAATCTTTGCTATATTTGTCCCGTTGTGTTGTGTTCCGATGCAAATCGGGACGTGGTTGCAATCGTCGAATACCGATTAAATTCGGATCGATGATAACCGATGAAAGGCTTTCCATTATGGGGGGCTTTTTTTGTTTTTGATGGCCATATGCCGTAAGCTAGAGGCGATATGCTATAGGCATAAAGCGGATTAAGTTAAGAGTTATGGAGTTGAGAGTTATGGGACTTGAACCTTGGATTTTAAACATTCATCTGCCAACTTTCTCAAAACTTCAACTTTGAACCTTCAAGACCAACACATTTACATTTCCCGCCGCGCAAAGTCGGGAGACTTTGAGCCTCGCATCGCTGGCGGACCAATACATTTGCATTTCCAATAATTTTACTGCATTGTTGGATTAAAATTTTACATAATCTATATTTTATCGTATTTTTATTGTGTAATATGTAAAAAAATTCAAAGAAATGCCTTTGTATCATAAATTGGGTGAAATACCCCAAAAACGACATACGATCTTTAGAAAGGAGGATGGCGGCCTGCACTATGAGCAACTCTTCGGTACCATTGGTTTTGAGGGAATGTCCTCACTTATGTACCATCTATATCGTCCTACTATGGTAAAGGAGATAGGGGAGACCTTGGATATTTCCCCAAAGGCAGTGATAGACCACAATATAAAATCCCGTTTGCTGAAAGGGTTTGAAATTAGACCGGAAACTGATTTTTTGGAAAGCAGGAAAGTAGTACTGTTCAATTCGGATGTACATATTTCACTTGCCGCACCTAAAAGATCCATGACCGATTATTTTTATAAAAATGCGGATGCCGATGAATTATTGTTCATCCATCAGGGTAGTGGAACGCTAAAGACCATGTTGGGGGATATCGGTTTCGAATATGGGGATTATATTTTGGTTCCTAGGGGCATGATCTATCAGATTGTCTTCGATACCCCGGATAATCGCTTGTTCGTTCTGGAATCCTATCACCCCATTTATACCCCAAAACGCTATAGGAATTGGTTCGGCCAGCATTTGGAACACTCGCCCTATTGCGAACGTGATTTTAAGTTGCCCAATAATTTGACCCCCCATGATGAGCAGGGCGACTTTCTAATAAAGATCAAAAAGCAGGGACAGCTGAATCATTTTGTCTATGCCTCGCATCCTTTTGATGTGGTAGGGTGGGACGGCTATAATTATCCGTACGGATTTTCGATCCATAATTTTGAACCGATTACGGGCCGTGTGCACCAACCCCCACCAGTACACCAAACTTTTGAGACCTCTGCCTTTGTGGTATGTTCCTTCGTCCCCCGACTGTACGATTATCACCCCCGCTCCATACCGGCACCGTATAACCATTCCAATATAGATTCCGATGAGGTATTGTACTATGTGGATGGCGATTTTATGAGCAGGAACAATATAGACAAAGGGTATATTTCCCTACATCCTTCGGGTATTCCCCACGGACCCCACCCGGGGACCTATGAAGCCAGTATCGGAAAATCCAGGACCGATGAGCTGGCCGTAATGGTAGATACTTTTAGGCCCCTGCAGATTACCCGGGCGGCATTGAATATCGATGATGGAAAGTATTACCGATCTTGGCTATAAATCCATTTATTCCGTGAATCTTTCATGACGATCCGCCCGCTATTTTCAAGATTTGTTGTGCACCACAAAATGGATCAATGAAGCTGCCAATTTCGCAGTTTGGTCATCTATGTCGTAGATTGGGTTCATCTCGGCAATATCCAAACTGATCATTTTTTTGGAATCGATAATGATTTCCAGACATTCCAGGACCATATCCGGAGAAAATCCCATGGGCGAGGCTGCGCTCACGCCCGGGGCATAGGCGGAGGAAAACCCGTCCAGGTCAATAGTAGTATAAATATGATCTACCTCCCGGATAAACCGTTCCAATTTGTTCTTTGTATGGCTCAGGTGATGTAGGTTGAAATGCGGTATGTCGATATAGGAAACCCCAAGTTCCTTGGCCGTATCGAAGAGGGGGGTAATATTGGCATCCTTACGGACGCCCAGGCACATATATTTAAATTTGGTATTATCCAGTTTGCGATCCTGGGCGATCTGATAAAAAGGTGTGCCGGAGTTATTCCCGTTTTTGTTGGATCGCAGATCAAAATGCGCATCAAAATTGATGATACCCAAAATTTTGTTTTTCCCCTGAAAGGACAAATATTTTTTTATGCCATTATAATGTCCATACGCCATATCATGTCCGCCCCCCAAAAGGAGGGGAAAGGTATTCAGTGCCAATAAGCATGCAACCGTTTCGGCAAGTATTGTTTGGGCCTCTTCCATATCGGCATTCGCACAGCTAATGGAACCCATGTCCAGAATGGCGGTCTCATGTTCCAAATGGTTGGGCATTTCTGCAAATTGTCGGCGTATGGCATCGGGACCCGAAACGGTACCGATCCTTCCCATATTTCTTTTTACCCCTTCCTCACAGGTATATCCCAATATGGCAAAGGCTTGATCTAAAAATGGGGCCGGATATCCCTCTTCCAAATTGATCAAGTCTACCTTTTCATGTAGGTAGTGCTTCTGGTCGGATGTTCTACCGGTCCAGATTTTGGGGTCGGTGGGATTATAATTTTTCATGGCATTGAGATCAGTATTCTGTAATTTAAGAAAGTTTGAGGAAAATCGTATGGTGTTTTTTCATCTACTCCGCTCTGTACGAAGATGTCAGGGCTCCGCCCCTTTTTTCACCGCATTCGTTGTTTTGTTACGAAGATGTCAGGGCTCTGCCTTTTTTCTTGTTGCTTGTTGTTTTGTTA
>DATGQM010000071.1:0-5148 GCA_035304205.1 Arenibacter sp.
CTTTTGTCCCGGATGTCGGTACTAAGACAAACCGGGTGTTTGCTCCCGATTACAGGGATTCCTTGTGAAGTTCCGGTACCTAAAAATGTTATTCTCAAGCCTGATCCTATTTATTCCAAATTTATACTTTATTTAGTTAATAGATAGCCCAAACTTTATAACTTTGCTACAAGTAAATTAACAATATGTCCATTATTTTTAAAAGAGATACCGCATTTACCAATGTTCCATCCATCAAGGCAAAAACCTTACGGATCAACCTGAACCCTGATATTTACGGGACTTTTTCTGAAATTGGCGCCGGACAGGAAACTTCGGGGCATTTTTTCAGGTCCGGGGGCGCTTCCGGTACTATTGCCAAGGCAATGAGTGCCTACGACAAGGATTTTAGCGATGCCATCTATGGGATCGAGGAAGATGGCAGATATGTAACGGAGTCCAGGCTCAAAAAGATGCTGAACCATGAAATGGAACACATCGAACAACGGATCAGCAGGGAAATACATCCGAACAGATTGTTCTTTTCCTATGCCAATACGGTAGCTACGATCGATTTCTCAAAGCGTTACAAGGGCCATGGCTGGATTGGGATCCGTTATCAATTGCATCCCCATCAAAAGGATCTCAACGAAATTATACTCCATATCCGTTTTAAACAGAACGAGGCCCGCTTACAACAGGAAACCTTGGGAATTATAGGCGTAAACCTGATCTACGGTGCCTATTATAAATATGACAAGCCTAGAAAATTATTACAATATCTCTATGACCATATCGATAGCGATACCGTTGAGCTCGATATGGTAAATTTTTCGGGTCCCAATTTCGAGGATGTCGATAATAGGTTGATGAGCCTGCAATTGGTAAAGAACGATATGACAGATGCGGTCATGTTCGGGCCCGATCGCAACAATCTTCTACCGTCTACCGTACTCTACAAAAAAAACATCTTGGCGCTAAGGGGAAGTTTTAGGCCCGTTACCAAGGTGAATATGGATATGTACAAGAAATCCTATGAAATGTTCCTACGGGAACAAAATGTAGATCGGGAGAATACCATGGTCATATTTGAGATTACACTGTCCAATCTTAGGGCCGCCGGGGAAATAGATGAACAGGATTTTATGGATCGTGCAGAACTCCTTTGTTCCTTGGGACATACGGTGATGATCTCCAAATTCCAGGAATATTATAAGTTGGTGGAATATTTCAGCAATTATACCAAATCCAAGATCGGCCTGACCATGGGGGTCAACAACTTAGTGGATATTTTTGACGAGAAATATTACAGGCATCTCAGCGGTGGCATTTTGGAGGCTTTTGGGAAGCTGTTCTTCAAGGACCTGAAGGTTTATTTATATCCCATGAGAAATGAGGAAACCGGACAGATTATGACCAGTAATACGGTAAAGGTTCACCCCAGGATGAAGGAACTGTACAAATTCTTTAAGTATAATGGACGGGTGGTAGATATAATCGATTACGACCCCGAAATACTACATGTTTTCTCCAGGGATGTCCTCAAACAGATAATGAACGGGGAAGCAGGCTGGGAGTCGGTTATGCCGGAAGGGGTCGCAGATATAATAAAAAAGAAACATCTCTTTTTGGGCAAGGGCGTAGAGGAGGAAAAACCGGAAAAAGTATAGCTGGTATAGCTGCTGCCTTTAACGCATTTCCTCGCTTTAAAACAACTTGATCTGTCCGTCTTCCTCGCTGTCGGGTGAATTGTCGGTATCATCGGCTTCGCTGCCGGCTCCACTTGACTTGGCCGTATCGGTGGGGGATTCTTTTAGTACCGTTACATCTTCTTGATCTACTACCTCTATTTCATTTGGTATATTCTGCACGGGCTCCTCATAAGGAAGCGGGTCCAGAATGTTTATATTCTTCACCTTCTCGGAAGTCAATTGATTGCCTAAAGCTTTGATCCCTTTAATTGATATAAAATTTTCTAAATCAATATTTTGATTTGGTTTTATATCTTTTCCTCTCAATTTAGCGAACTCGATTTCTATCTGTGGTCTCCAGTCCGTAGAGATCAACTCCAAAAAGGATTTTGGATGTTCCGAAATAAACATTTCCTCTTTATTTTCATTTTCTATCACGAAACGTTTTATGTAATACCGCTCTTTCTCCCCTTCATAATATACGGCGGATAGTGGTTTATTGGGATTCCATTTTTCCAATACGATCATGTCTTCGTCAAAATGGGTGGATAGATTGGGTATCAACGTTTTCACCATCCCTTTTTGGGTCACGATCAAAAGCATATCATCTCCCCTAAACTCGCCCAACAATTCTCCCCGGCCATCTGCATTTAGTCTTCTTACCACTTCATCGAACCATATTTTTCTAGGTTTTAGGGTAGATACCCCTTTTTCCTTGAGTTCGATGCGCTTGATGGCATATTTCGTGACAATATTCCCCTTCGAGGCCCTGCCCTTGATCAATACATCGGCAAAATCAATATCCCACTTCAATCGCTTTATACTGCCCATTTGCCGCAGGAGGACCGTAATCACCTCGGCTTCCCCATTCGGATTGGCCGAAAAATAAAGGACATCGGATTGTGGCTTTCCGGCGGTGAGATCGTACGGTCTATCGCGGGTTACGCCCGTGACGTTAAACCTTTTTATAAAGCTGGGGCCGCCCTTGCCGTCCTTGTAGATCATATTATAAATGGTACGCTTGTCCTTTTTCTTAAATATGGCGACATGGATAATATTTTTGCCCACAAAAATTTTGGAATCCACCTTGGAGATCATCATTTTTCCGTCCCCGGTAAAAACGATGATATCGTCGATGTCACTACAATCGGCCACGTACTCGTCCCGCTTTAACGAAGTACCCACAAAACCCTCTTCCCTGTTCACGTACAATTTTGTATTTCGGATGACCACTTTTGTAGCCTCTATATCGTCGAAGACCCGGATTTCCGATTTCCGCTCCCTGCCCTTGCCGTATTTTTCCTTGAGGGATTTAAAATATCCGATGGCAAAAGTGATCAGGTTTGCCAAATGATCTTTTACTTCCTTGATTTTTTCCTCCAGGCTATCCAGATATTGCTGCGCCTTATCCAGATCGAATTTGGAGATCCTTTTGATCCTGATTTCGGTCAGTCTTAGGATATCCTCTTCCGTGACCGCTCTTCTCAAGTGTTGGGTAAATGGGGCCAATCCCTTATCTATAGCGGCTATCACCCCCTCCCAGGTTTCTTCCTCCTCGATATCGCGATAGATCCTGTTCTCGATAAAGATGCGCTCCAAGGAAGCGGAATGCCATTGCTCTTCCAGTTCCCCAAGCTGTAACTCCAGTTCTGCCTTCAGCAATTCCACCGTGTAATCCGTAGAGCGCTGCAACATTTCCGTCACCCCGATAAAAAGCGGTTTATTGTCCTCTATTATACATCCCAAGGGGGAAATCGATGATTCACAGGCCGTAAAGGCATAGAGCGCATCTATGGTCTTATCCGGGGAAATACCCGTGGGCAAATGCACCAAGATTTCCACATCGGCGGCCGTGTTATCCTCTATCTTCTTGATTTTTATTTTTCCTTTTTCATTCGCCTTGAGGATAGAATCTATTAAAGTAGAAGTATTTGTACCGTATGGTATTTCGTTTATAACCAGCGTATTCCTGTCCAGCTGATGAATCCGGGCCCTCACCCTTATCTTCCCTCCCCTGAGGCCATCGTTATAATTGCCGACATCTATAATTCCCGAGGTCGGAAAATCGGGAAAAAGGGTAAACCGTTGTCCTTTTAAATGTTTTATGGAGGCCTCGATCAACTCGATAAAATTGTGCGGCAATACCTTCGTGGAGAGCCCCACTGCAATACCTTCCGCTCCCTGGGCCAGCAAGAGCGGGAATTTTACCGGAAGGTTTACGGGTTCTTTTTTTCTTCCGTCATAGGAAAGCTGCCATTCGGTAATTTTGGGGCTATAGACCACCTCCAGGGCGAACTTGGTCAGGCGTGCCTCTATATAACGCGAAGCGGCCGCACTATCGCCCGTTAATATATTCCCCCAATTGCCCTGGGTATCGATCAGGAGTTCCTTTTGACCGATCTGCACCATGGCATCGGCGATACTGGCATCGCCGTGGGGATGATATTGCATGGTGTGCCCCACCACATTGGCCACCTTATTGTACCTACCATCGTCCAATTCCTTTAGGGCGTGCATTATCCTTCGTTGCACAGGCTTAAAGCCGTCCTCTATGGCGGGCACCGCACGCTCCAAGATCACGTAGGAAGCATAGTCCAAAAACCAGTCCTTATACATGCCCGTCACCTTGGTAAGGGCGTCCTGGGGTTCTTCCTGATTATCTTGTGGTACTAGGTTTGGATTTTCGTTCTCTTCCATAAAGAAAGATTCGTATTAGGTTGGTTTATAATTAGTTTTCCTCAATAAGGTCTACTTCTACTTTAAGATTGTTGATGATGAATTCCTGTCGGTCCGGCGTGTTTTTCCCCATATAGAACTCCAACATGTTTTCAATGGACATCGACCTGTCCAACATTACGGGCTCCAGTCTAATGTCCTCCCCGATAAAATATTTAAATTCGTCCGGGGAAATTTCCCCCAGACCTTTAAACCTTGTAATCTCTGGCTTCCCGCTCAACTTTTGGACCGCCTGGATTTTTTCCTCGTTGCTATAACAATAAATGGTCTCCTTTTTATTTCGGACCCGGAACAAGGGGGTTTGAAGAATATACAAGTGGTTCTCCTTTATCAGTTCCGGGAAATATTGTAGAAAAAAGGTTATCAATAGGAGTCGGATATGCATTCCGTCCACGTCCGCATCGGTAGCGATCACAATTTTATTATATCTTAGGTCCTCCATGGATTCCTCGATATTCAACGCCGCTTGGAGCAGGTTGAACTCCTCGTTTTCGTAGACGATCTTTTTGGACATCCCATAGGAATTCAACGGCTTTCCCCTAAGACTGAATACGGCCTGGGTATTTACGTCCCTGGATTTTGTAATGGAGCCGGAGGCCGAATCCCCCTCCGTAATGAAAAGGGTGCTTTCCAGGCAACGGATATTCTTTGATTCGCCTAAATGTACGCGACAATCCCTTAATTTTTTATTGTGGAGACTGGCCTTCTTGGCCCTGTCCCTTGCTAATTTCCGGATTCCCGA
>DATGQM010000072.1:0-3668 GCA_035304205.1 Arenibacter sp.
CGGAGTAAGCGGAATGGACAATTTTGAAATTGCTGTAAGCAGGGAAAAATCGAGCGAAAAATACTATAAGGGCCATTACCGAAACGGGAACAACGGAAAATTGCTTACCATAGATAGCGACTACGGGGGCATATCATTTACCAAAAATTAATTTTAATTACATGATAACTGTCCACGTATTTTTTCCTACTATTCGTTAGCAATTTCATTGACATGGGATTCCTCGGTTTTCACCCTCATTAGAAGAAAGGCCCCCAGAAGAAAGAATAGTCCCAAAAATATAATGGCATTACGCATGCTGCCCGTTGCCTGCGCCACATACCCGTACATAAAGGTCCCGATGACTATCCCGATCTTCTCCGCGACATCGTAAAAACTAAAAAATGAGGTGGTGTCCGTAGTATCCGGCAGGTATTTGGAATAGGTAGAACGGGAAAGTGCCTGTATCCCCCCCATTACCAGCCCTACAAAACCGGCGGCTATATAGAAATCCGTAGGCGACACCACAAAATAGGCATACGCACATATGAGCATCCATAAGAGGTTTATTACGATCAATGTCCTTATATTTCCCAAGGCCCTGGAAAGCCGTGCGGTCAGGGTGGCGCCTAAAATAGCCACCAATTGTATCACCAGGATACTGATGATCAGCCCCATGGTCCGTGCGCCATCCGAACCCCATTCTATCTCCTCTTCCCCAAAATAGGTGGCTATAAGCATTACGGTCTGTACCGCCATGCTATATACAAAGAAGGCCGCCAAATATCGTTTCATCCGAAGTTGGTTCCCCAACTGGAACCATACCCCCTTAAGTTCCTTAAATCCGTTAAGAATAATATTTTTCCGCTCCCCCTCCTTTCTGTATCCCTTGGGAAGAAAATAAAAGGTATACTGTGCAAATCCGATCCACCAGATACCCACCGTTAAGAAGGAATACCGCATCGCCTTTATTTCCGCCGAGCCCTCCCCATCGGCGGTAATCCCAAAAAAATCGGGTTTCATGACCATCGCCAGATTGAACAACAGCAAAAGAACACTTCCCAAATATCCCAGGGAAAAGCCCTTGGCACTGATCGCATCCTGTTGTTCGGGATAGGCCACATCGGGAAGATAGGAATTGTTGAACGCCAGACTTGTCCAAAACCCTACCAATCCAAAGAAATAACAAAACAGGCTAAAATAAATATGCTCCAGGGAAAACCAATAAAGGCCGATACAGGAGAGCGCGCCCAGATAACAAAAAAATCGCATGAACAATTTTTTATTCCCCAAATAATCGGCGATCCCGGATAGCAAAGGGGTTATAATAGCTATAAACAAAAAGGCACCCGAAGTTACATAACTAATTAGCGGTGCCCGTGCAATTTCCCCACCAAAGACCACCACCTTTTCTATATCCGCGTTCCGGAACAGTGCCCCGTAAAAAATAGGAAAGATTGCCGATGTGATCACCAAGCTATAGACCGAATTGGCCCAATCATAAAATGCCCAGGCATTCAATAACTTTTTATCGCCCTTTTTTGGAAGTTCCTTTACCATATATAAAATAAAAGGGAGCCGTTCCTAAGAACGGCCCCCTGGTCGGTATTTTAGTTAATTTATTGATCTGCCCCCCATTATTGAAAGGAAGTGACCCCAAATTTGGCAGCTTCCTGCTTGGCCATGGGGGCCCATTGGGTAAGATTCTCGATCCGGGTATCATTGGACGGGTGGGTGCTCATAAATTCCGGTTGCCCTCCCCCTCCACTATGGGCTTTCATCCTTTTCCACAATTCCGCAGCCTCATCCGGATTATAGCCGGCAATGGCCATGATCTGCAGCCCTATCCGGTCCGCTTCGGTCTCATGGCTCCTACTGAATGGCAGCATAATGCCCAATTCCGAGCCTATGCCATAAGCCTGATTGAACATATTCCTTTTTTCGGGATCTTGTATGGCCACGTTCCCGGCCACTGCACCCAATTGTTGCAAGGTTCCCGCGCTCATACGTTGCGCCCCGTGATCGGCCAGGGCGTGGGCCACTTCATGTCCCATTACCACGGCTATCCCGGTTTCCCCTTTGCAGATGGGAAGGATACCGGTATAAAAAACGATCTTGCCGCCCGGCATACACCAAGCGTTTACGGTCTTGTCATTTACCAGTTTGTATTCCCATTTATAATCCTTTAGATAGCCCGGATATCCATTAGCCGTAAGCCAACGTTCCGCAGCGGAGGCAATCCGTTGCCCAGTTCTAGTAATCATTTTGGCATCCGCAGTTCCTTCCACGACTTTATGTTCTTCCAGAAATTGATCGTATTGGGCAAAGGCCGTGGGAAATATTTGACTATTGCCATAAAAATTCAAAACTTTTTGTCCGGTAAAGGGATTGGTCTTACAGGCCAAGACCCCAAAAAACACAAATAATACAAGTATACCTTTTTTCATTTTATTTAGCGTTTAATTATTGAAAATTACAAAAAAATTACATGCCGATAAGATGCAATACGGTAAAATCCTTGCTTATTTGGATATTATCGTTCCCATTTAATTTAACCTCCCTTAAATCCACCATTTCATTATCCACATGGATTTCCTTGATCTTAAAGGGTAGACCGTGAAAGTTAAACCTAAAGGTTTCATAGGGGGTTATAAAATTCCCGTCCTTAAACTGTTGGATGATCAGTTCGTTCTCCTTCCCCCTCAGCTTAAAATTCCGCAGGCTATACCTCCCCTTTTTATAATCATATCCGTCCTGTGCATCCTCATAAACGTTGGAACTCTCCACTCCATCCTTATAATAAACTTCCAACAGCAGTTCCTTAAGTTCCAGTTCGCCTACATATTGCTGTACGGGGTATTTGGGGACAATAGCGCCCCCCAATATAAAAAGGGGCATTTTATCTATATCCGCGGCCACCCATTTCTCCATCCCTCCTACTACCACCTCGTCGGTCCAATAGTCGTACCAGGTTCCCCTAGGAATGTACATTCTCCTGCCCTGGGCATTGGGTTCCTGTACGGGACACACCAAGATCTGTTCGCCAAAGATAAATTCATCGGTCCTGAAATGGGTCTGATGGTCGTTCTGGTCAAAATACACCAAGGGCTTTATCATCGGGGTACCGTCCTTGGAATATTTGTAGAACATGGTATACAGATATGGCAGCAATTGATAGCGCAGTTCGATAAACTTACGTACGATCCCCGTCACCTCCCCATCAAAGGACCAAGGTTCCTGGTCCCCATGATCCCCACTGGAATGTACCCTACAAAAAGGATGGAATACTCCCAATTGTATCCACCTCGCAAACAATTCCCCACTTGGCTGTTCGGCAAAGCCCCCGATATCGGAGCCTACGAAAGAATAGCCGCTCATACACATTCTCTGTACCTGTACATTGGCGATCCACAAATGCTCCCAGGTAGCCACATTGTCGCCCGTCCATGTAGAGGAATACCGTTGGGTCCCTGCATAGGCGGCCCTAGTTATAACGAAGGGCCTTTTTGGGTATACGTATTTTTTTACGCCCTCATAGGTAGCCCTTACCATTTGCATCCCGTATATATTGTGCGCCTTGCGATGTGAACAGGGATACCCGTCATAATCATGCCGTGTATCCAAGGGCGCCGTTTTGGTAGGGACCTCCATTACGGCAGGTTCGTTCATATCGTTCCAAACTGCGTGTA
>DATGQM010000073.1:0-5775 GCA_035304205.1 Arenibacter sp.
CCGCCCTCCTTAACGGCCATAACAATATCTTTTCCTATTCTGGTGAAAGCCTTGGACATGGCCGACCACCTCTTCATTTTACGCGCTTTCCTAAATTCAAAAGCTCTTCCCATCTGTTTGGTTCTATTTGATTTTTATGGAAGCAAATTTAATATTTTTTTCAGCTGTCGCAAGGATCCGGATTATTCGTTTTCAATTATTTCCTCGATCTTTTTGGCCAATTTAAAATCCTTTTCCGTTACCCCGTTCGCATCGTGGGTGCTTAAGCGGATCTGTAGGGAATTGTATACATTGCTCCAATCCGGGTGATGGTTTTGGGCCTCGCATTCAAAGGCGATACGGGTCATGACCATAAAGGCCTCCTTAAAATCATTAAACTGCAACGAAGTTTCTATCGCCCCTTCCACATAGTCCCAACCGTTCAGTTCTTCCAATCTTTTTTCTATTTCCTGTTCTGTTAAAGTGCCCATAATACTGTTTTTAGTAAAGTTAGGCAAAACGGAAACTTTTCCGGTCCTTATTCCGTAAAAATATGGTGATCGATAATATCTTGACAACTGAATTGCAGGTTTTTGGGAAGGGGGCAGGTTTTGGGCAGGACCGCTAAATATCGATCTTCATTGGTAGTAAAAACCCGTTTGTATACGGGATGGAAATTCCCGATCTGCGCAACGACTTCCTGGATAAAGTCCTCATGGTGGATCAGATCTGAAGATCCCAAATGAAAGATGCCCGTCCTGTTCCTGTTGATCAGGTAATGTATCTGTTGGGTAAGCCTATCATCATTGGTTACATTGATGATCAAATTGGGGAAGACTTCCAGAGGTTCCTTTTGTAGCAGATTGTTCCTTATTTCCTTTATCCGGGGAGAATTGTTCCCGAAGACCATAGGGACCCTCACTATGACTATTTTTGATTTCGGTATCCTGAGCAACATGTTTTCGATCTTTATTTTTAGCCTACCATAGATGCTTTCGGACAAGGTCTTGTCATTTTCATAGGATGGGTATTTGCTATAGGCATCAAAAACATTGGCCGAGGATATAAAGAATAGTTTACAGGGTTTGGCCACAATATATTCTACTATGTGCTGGTGTGCTATTATTTGGGCCTGGAAGTTGCCCCTTATGGCAGAAATAATGAGGTCTGGCCTTATCTTTTCCAGAATTTCCACAATATCGTCCTCTTCCAGGTCATATCTATGGAATTGTTTGTTTCTTTCAAAGGACTTTCTAGCAGAATAGTAGGTACCATACGTATCAAAATAGGAATTTAATTCCCGATAGATGGCATTGCCTATAAAGCCACTGGCCCCCAATATAAGTATTTTGTTCATTCTATCATCTTCTTTCCAAAAAACTCCTTTTTTATATTTTATGAACCTTTATAAAATGGAGTCTCTACAAGGGTGGCGGGAACCGCATTTTTCCTTATCTGGATATATATTTTATTCCCGGTCCCCGCTAATTCAATGGGAACAAATCCCATGCCAATTCCTTTTCCCAAGGAAGGCGACATGGTTCCCGAAGTAACCTTGCCCAGCATATCGCCCTTTTCGTCCACAATGTCATATCCCTGTCTGGGGATGCCTTTTTCATCCAGTTCGAACGCGATCAATTTCCGTTGTATGCCCAATTCCTTTTGTTGGGCCAGGGCTTCGCTATTTACAAAATCCTTGGTGAATTTGGTAATCCATCCCAGCCCGGTCTCCAAGGGGGAGGTGGTATCGTCTATATCGTTCCCATAGAGGCAATAACCCATTTCCAACCTAAGGGTATCCCTCGCCGCCAGACCGATCGGTTTGATCCCGTAGTCGGCCCCCGCTTCAAATACCCTGTCCCATATTTGTTTTACCTCGTCATTTTTACAATAGATTTCAAATCCGCCAGATCCGGTATAACCGGTAGCCGATATGATTACATGGGGTATCCCCGCAAAATCGGCCACTTCGAAGGTATAGAACTTTAGCGCTGCCAAATCTACGGAGGTCAACGCCTGCATGGCCTCTACGGCCTTTGGTCCCTGGATGGCCAAAAGTGAATAATCGGCGGAAATATTGCGGAGGTCCGCACCAAAATTCGTATTGTATTTGTTGATATGTTCCCAATCCTTATCTATATTGGAAGCGTTTACCACCAAAAGATATTGTTCCTCCTTGATCTTATAAATAATAAGATCGTCCACGATCCCGCCCGTTTCATTGGGCAGGCAGCTGTATTGCGCTTTCCCGATGCCCAGTTTGGAAGCATCATTGGAGCAGACCTTCTGAATTAGGTCCAATGCCCTGGGCCCCGAGACCAAAAATTCACCCATATGGGATACATCGAACACACCAACGCCTTTCCTTACCGTCTCATGCTCAATATTAACGCCCTCATAGGAAACGGGCATGTTATAACCTGCATAGGGAACAAGTTTTGCCCCTAAAGCCTCATGGATTTCCGTTAACGCCGTATTTTTCATTGGATCGAATTAAATTGAAGGGTAAAAGTATAGAAAATTAATGATTTTAAACTGTTAGGATCGGAGCGATCAATGGCCCCTAGCGAATTAGGATAGTGCCAGTAAGGCTTTCCCCATTGCCGATTTTAAGAAACCGCCCGAAATTATTTCTTTTCTAATTTCGGCCACATTTCTCACCATCAGCTGATAGTCCCCTTGGGAAAGGTCTTTTAATTTTCCGTCCAATTCTTCCAAGGAAGAAATGCAGATACCCAATCGGCGTTCCTTGATTATTGTTGCAATGGCCGCCTTGTCCCAAATAATGATAGGTAATCCGCAGAGTAGATAAAGTGATGTTTTATGGGGGTTGTTATACAATAGGTATTTTCCAAAATCCCCGGCACATTCATCAATTGAGTTACCGTTCCAGACCAGTCCGAAAGAACCTTTTATATGTTTTGCTACTTCATCGGGAGAAAACATGCCCTCAAAATGTATAATGGAATTGGAAGAGCTGACATCCTCTTTGATAAAACCGCTCCCATAAAGCTTTAGATAAAAACTATTGTTTTTTAAAGCATCCAATTTGTAAATAAATGCACTTTTGGCCTTGCCAAGACCGCCAGCGAATACTACATCAAAGGCACTATTTTCGGAAAGTTGCGGGGCGGTATAGCTGCTATTGTCTTCCAAATAATCAAACATGTACAAAGGGACCAGTTTGGCGGTAGACCCCTGCTCTTCGAACCACTTTTTCATATTATCGTTATGGACGATGATGACATCCGCACAAGAAAGTTTTTTCATTTCCCGGACAATATCCTTATTTTTCCCCATGAGGTACTTAACATCATGGACGATCAGTATGATCTTACATTTCTTTAGCCGGGCTATTGTAGTAATGTACCCGTAATATTTGCTCAGCGGATATTGTATGGCCAATATGGCATTTTTTGGCAGGCGAATAACACCTTTTGTTATTCCAAAAAAGCTGATGACCGCACCGATCGCCGAACTGGCATAGGTAGTCTGTTTAAATCCTAAATTTTTAAAACCTATGGTACTTAAAATATGTTCGCAATCCGTTTTGGGCTTGGAGGCCGCACTATTGGTGGCTTTATAATTTCGGGAGATATAAAATAAATTGGTCATTTTAGGTCTGTGGTTTTCGGCGTTGCAAATATAGTTATGTTATTGCAAAGCGGATATTTTTTTGGGATTCAATTCATAAATACCGTTAGATACGTTAGTTTTATCTTTTTTATTGATAAGGGGTTTTCCAATATATTAAAATGAAATACGATTATTTAATTGTAGGAGCTGGACTTTTCGGTGCCGTTTTTGCCCATGAGGCGAAAAAAAAAGGAAAAAAATGTTTGGTGATCGACAAGAGAGCGCATCTTGGAGGGAATGTTTACTGCGAAAAAGTGGAGGGCATCAATATACACAAGTATGGCGCCCATATCTTTCATACCAATGACAGGACGATATGGGATTATGTAAATAGCTTTGTGGAATTTAATAGATATACCAACTCGCCCATAGCAAATTATAGGGATGAACTCTATAATTTGCCCTTTAACATGAACACCTTTTACCAGTTATGGAAGGTTAGGACCCCTGAGGAGGCCAAGGCGATAATTGCCGGGCAAGTTGGGGAAGTTGGGGTGAAAAACCCTAAAAATCTTGAGGAGCAGGCATTGTCCCTGGTGGGGACGGATATTTATGTGAAGTTGATAAAAGGGTATACGGAAAAACAATGGGGGAGAAAAGCGACCGAGCTGCCGGCATTCATAATTAAGAGGTTGCCGTTGCGATTTACCTTTGACAATAATTATTTTAATGACAAGTACCAGGGAATTCCCATAGGCGGTTATAATAAATTGATCGATGGATTGTTGGAAGGTATCGAAACACGTTTGGAGGTGGATTTTTTTAAGGACAGGCCCCAATTAATGTCGTTGGCAGATCGGGTCGTGTTTACGGGGAAAATCGACGAATTTTATGATTATTGCCACGGCAAGCTGGAATATAGGAGTTTGGAGTTTAAACATGAGACCTTGGATATGGAGAATTATCAGGGCAATGCGGTAGTAAATTATACCGATTCCGAAATTCCGTACACCCGTATCCTAGAGCATAAACATTTTGAGTTCGGGACCCAGAAAAAGACGGTGATAACCAAGGAATATCCTACGGAATGGTCTGGGAACAAAGAACCCTATTACCCTATCAATGACCATAGAAATAATGAAATGTATTCAAAATACAAGGCCCTATCCGAGCAGGACGACATTATTTTTGGCGGGAGGCTGGCGGAGTACAAATATTACGATATGCACCAGGTAATAGCTTCCGCACTGACCAAGAGCAAGAAAATATTCAGTTGATATCCACTCTATTTTTCAATAAAAATGCCTTTAGATCCCCATATTCCGAAATGGGGATGGATTTTTTCTCTTTGTCCATCAATATGGCAATTTTTTCGGGCAGGTCTATATTTTCGCGGATCGTCTCTTCCACTACGTCCAAAAACTTGACCGGATGGGCCGTTTCCAGAAAGATACCATAGATATTGGGATGATCGGCCATGTATTTTTTTAGGCCGAGATACCCGACGGCCCCATGGGGATCGGCCACGTAATTATGGTCGTTATAAAGTTGTAGCATAGCCTGCTTGGTTTCCTGGTCCGTAAAGGAATAGGAGCTCAGGTTCTTGGATAGCTCCTCCAGATTATCCCCGTACAGATGCCGGATCCTTATAAAATTACTGGGATCGCCCACATCCATAGCGTTGGATATGGTAGCCACTGAAGCTTTTGGGATATAGGCCCCCGTTTCCATAAAATGGGGTACAATATCGTTGGCATTGGTAGCGGCAATAAAATGTTTGCAGGGCATTCCCAGGCGTTGTGCCATGATCCCGGCGCAAATATTTCCAAAATTGCCGCTGGGAACGGAAAATACTATTTCCTTGCCCTTTTTTCTGGACTGCTTATAGGCGAAAAGAAAATAAAATAATTGTGGGAGCCATCGGGCCACATTGATACTATTGGCCGAGGTCAATTCCATTTTTTGCGTGAGGTCCCGGTCCAAAAAGGCGGTCTTTACCATATGTTGGCAATCGTCAAAGGTGCCCTTTACTTCCAGGGCCGTAATATTCTTTCCTAAGGTGGTCAATTGTTTTTCCTGTATATCGCTTACTTTTCCGCTAGGATACAGGATTACCACCTTTACCCCGTTTACCCCTAGAAAACCGTTGGCAACGGCACCGCCCGTATCGCCGGAGGTAGCGACCAGGACCGTGACCTCCTGATCTTTTTCATGGGAAAA
>DATGQM010000074.1:0-5456 GCA_035304205.1 Arenibacter sp.
TTAATAAACTTGGCCCATACCTTGTATCCTTCCGGCAATAAATGAATACCGTCCGGAGAAAGCAATTCGGCATTTAAAAAACCATTTTCTACCGAGAATTGATCGATGAGATTATAATAAGATACATTCTTATGGTTTCCAAGATCCTTGATCAGGGAATGGACCGCATTGTATTTCTCCCTCCTATCCGTTGTTGGATCGATTCCCGTGGGCAAGGGACCAAATAACATAATTTTCGTGGACGGAGCGAATCTTTTTTCCGTTTCTTTTACTATTTCCCGAATTCCTTTCGCAATTTCCTCTGCGGTATTATCCCCAAAATTGTTAACGCCGATAGCCAGCACCACCACTTTCGGGTCCGCAACTTCATAATTGGAATTTTGTAATCGATATAGAATATGCTGGGTTCGATCTCCGGAGATACCGGCACCGATCCAATTCAAATCCTTAAAATAAAGTGCTGTGGCCTCTTTTCCCGGACTGGCCGTAACATTGGGCCTATTACCTCCCCATCCCTGGGTAATGGAATTCCCTATCAGCAACAGATCCAGATTCCTTGTAGATCGACATAGGGAATCGATGTCCCTGGCCTGGGTCCACCAATCGGTGCCTTCCTTCCACCCGGCAGCAGACCGATACTCGCTAGAGGGTGCCGGTATTACCGCAAAATTTATTTTTTGACCGGTAGCCCTTAGGATAAAATCGACAATTGGGGTCGGGTTCTCCAAGCTATGGGGATGATGTTTTACGCCTTCCTTGTAAATAACTTCGATAGAACCTCCATATGCCATAATGCCCTCCTCAAAAGGCCTGGTGTTTTCCGCAACGGGCACTACCTCATCGGCAGCCCCGCATACGAGCATCATGGGATATCCGCCCTTAGCGATCGACCTTATCTTATGGATGGGGCTTCCCTTGAAATTGGCAATATCCTTTTCGGTCTTCAGTCCATATACTTTTTTAAATTTCTCCCAGTCCGCAATACTTCCCTTGCCGTTCCCTGATCCGCCAGGCCAACTTTTTCCGTCCAGCACCGGGGCATCGGCATATATGGCGGCCACTTTTTCCGGGTTTTTTTCGGCCCAATTATAAACGATCAATCCGCCCCTGCTCATCCCTTCCAATACTACTTTTTTGGAAAGTCCGCCATCGGTCATCAATTTATAAAAACCGTCCCATCGCCCAACGGCTTCCGGTCCGCCGAACAGATCGGCCACATCGCAATAGGCAATATGAAACCCCCTTTCCAGCAATGCAATATCGGCTTGGGGCTCATGGCCCCAGAATCTTGCCCGTAGTACCCAAGGTCTTCCCGGTGCGGTCTTCTTGGGCCGTACCAACTTGCAGGCGATAGTATTAAATTCAAAATTGACCAGATCATACCCATAAAAATTTTCCGATCCCAAGGTCTCCATTTTTTGAGACCTTAAAACGTCTATCATCTGTATTTCCTTTTGGACGACCGCTTGATATACCCGCTTTGCAATTACCGTCGCCCCCAAAGAGGAAGGATGGACTTTATCCGGGAGCAGTCCTTCCTGATCTATAAACAATTGGTACAGGTCCAATATTTCGGAACCGGTCTTATAGGCGACCGATCGTATGGCAGGAATGATATTATTTTTAATAGCCTCGTTCCAAATACCGGTGGAATCAACGGTAAAAGCAGGCACGGGCAACAGCAACACTATTCTTGTCTTACCGTTGTCTTTTTTAAAACTATTGATGAGATCGATGTAATCCGCCTCAAATTCATCCAAATGAACCCGATTCTGCAATTTGCTATCATTAGTCCCCAATTTTATAAAAACGACATCCGGCTTAAATTGGAGGGCATCGGTATAGGCCTGCGTTTTCCGATAGGGCTTATCGCCCTTGTTCAAGAGCGTCGCTCCGCCGACCCCGAAATTCCGAATCTGGTACCCTGAGCCCAACATGGCCTGCAATTGGGCAGGATACGCATTGTGTTCCCTATTGGCCACTCCCGAGCCGTAGGTGATACTATTTCCTACACAGGCAATTTTTATGGGATCTTTAAAAGTGGCCCATGAAAATGGGGACGTAAAGAAAAGCCCCATGAGTAGGAAAAGTACAAACCAATTCTTCATATCCTCTAATTATTGGACCTAGCTCTAGTATAAGAACCCATGAAAACTATTCCCGGTCTTAAGGGCCATGGCCATTATTTTGTTTTAAATTCCCAGATTACCTTTTTATTATAACTATAGGGTTTCCCTTTTTCCGGACTGCCAATAGTTCCTTTTAGATTTCCTTTTTTATCCTTTTTGATTTGGATACCGACCTTTGAAAATTGACCTTTCTCAAAATCGAAACTAACCCCATCATCGTCGTATAGGGTATAACTACCTTCCTCGGTCCCATAATGGCGGATGATCAAATTTACCTTTTCGCCCGCTTTTGGGGCCTGCCTTTGAACGGGCCTCATAGGAACTATGCCTCCATCGCGGACATATAATGGAATCTTCTCCAAACCGGGTACCGTGGTGATCACCTTGTTTTCACCGACATATTCCCCGGTGTAAAAATCGAACCATTTCCCTTTAGGAAGAATCACCTTTCTTTCACGCTCGCCCTCGAACATGGGAGCTACCAAAATATTATCGCCCATCATATACTGGTCCTTTACTTCACTTTTAAGGGCCATTTGATAGGGATTGCGGGTAGAATCGAGTTCCCCTTGCAAAATTTCTTGATCAAAGGAAAACCCCTCCACCAAATTCATTGCCCTAAAGGGGGGAAGCCCTTCAAAATAATACTGCGAAAACGTCGTGTAGATATAGGGCAGCAGCTGCATCCTTAAATTGGCCACGTCCCTGACCGCCGATTCCACCTCGGGAAATGTCCACGGTTTGGTGCCATCCGCCCAGGCGTTCAACATGGCCATCGGTGAGAAACAGACCGATTGCATTCGCCGCAACCATTCCTCGGCATTTTTAGAGGCACGTACTTCGGGCGTCCATAAGACCCCGATAAAACTACTATTTACCAGTGCGGTAATAAAATCCCTATGGCTGTAATAGTCGTTATAGATCACATAGGGCATGGAGCTGGCTCCCGCATTGGAAGCCCTTACCAGGCCATAGGTCCGCTGATTCCTCTCCTTGAACCATTTACTGGTCATATCCTGGATCAAAAGTCCATATACCTGCCGCATTTGTTCCCCGCTATAGCCGGACGGAAAAGTGGCCACATCGGGCCATATCCAAAAATCATAGCCATCCACTTCGTCAATCTTGTAACCACTTACCCCAATATCCAAATGATTTTCAACAAAATGTTCCTTAAAGATATCCCGTGTCTCCTGTAGCATCAAGTCGGGCACGATGCCGTTCCAGACCGTATGCGAACCGGAAAGACCTTTCAATTTGGGATATAGGGAACCTACCGGGGAAACGTATGGGTTCAACCATAAATTAGAGCGCACCCCCATCTCCCTTAAATCCTTGTTGAACTTTTTGGGATCCGGGAAACGGGTATCGTCCCATTCCAAGGTACAGGGATAGGCCATACTCTGCCATCCCGGCTCTACCCCGATAAAATCCAATGGAAAATCATGTTCTTCAAATTCCCTGGCCTCCTTAATGATATCCTCCTGACTATATAATGTAGGGACCCTTTGGGTAAATCCAAGGCCCCATTTGGGCGGAATATAGCCTCCCCCATTATATAGGTTGTAACGCTGCACCGCTTCCATGGGCGAAGACCCGCCATATACATAAATATCGGTCCCCTTTGCCGGGACCAAAATTTCCACCGCATCGGAATAAGGTTGGGCTTCCCATTGTTTATCGGTATTCCTGTCCCTCAATTCCGGTTTATCATCCGCATCCACACGGACGCCCGTACCCGCATAGACCGTAATATATCTGGCTGCGTCTATCAACACCCCATAACCTTTGGAAGAAACATAGAACGGTACCGGAGCGTGGGTACGGCCATTGTCACTGCTCCCGTAATGGTCTACGTGCAACTGCATGATCCGTCCCCGTTGGTGTACCGTTTTAAAATTAAGTCCCAATCCATAGATTTGCTCTTCCTTGGACAGGGGAAATTGTAAATAAGTCTTCCCATCGATTATTTTGGACTTGATCTTATCCTTCATCAATGGAAAAACGGCAGTGGGCAATTTATCGATCGCTCCGGACCGCGGTCGCACATCCGCAGCTTTTAATAAACTGATATCCTCTGGCTCCCCAACGCTCGTTTTCCAGATTCCATTTTCAATTTCGGTCCATTCCAATCCCTGCCCGAAACCTAAAGAGGGATATAAGGAAGATAAAAACCACAGAGCAATAAAAGAAAATTTGATATTCATCGTATAGGTGTCAAGGTTTGGTGGACACAATTGATTGTATTTTATTTCCCGGAATAGGCCTTGGCCGTCTGTTTGGAACTGCCCAAGCCTTCGATACCCAATTCTACCACATCCCCTGGCTTTAAATATTTTTGGGGAACAAATCCCATACCAACACCAAAGGGAGTTCCCGTAGAGATTATATCTCCTGGCAACAAGGTCATAAACTGGCTGATATAGCTGACCACTTCCTGCACGTTAAAAACAAAATCGGAGGTGGAGCTGTCCTGCAACATTTCTCCGTTTAATTTCAACCAGAGGTGTAGGTTGTTCGGATCCCTGATCTCGTCCTTGGTAGCGATAAAAGGTCCTACAGGGGCGAAAGTGTCGCAGCTCTTTCCCTTGACCCATTGGCCTGCCCGTTCTATCTGAAATGCCCTTTCGCTATAATCGTTATGCAGCACGTATCCCGCTACGTGCTCCAGTGCTTCCTCCTTGGAAACATAAGAAGCTTTTTTGCCGATAACTACGCCCAATTCCACTTCCCAATCCGTTTTTTCACTTCCTTTTGGAATGATCAGATCATCATTGGGACCTACTAGGGCCGAGGTGGCCTTAAAGAACAATATGGGTTCCGTTGGAAGCGCCATCCCGGTTTCCTCTGCGTGCTTGGCATAGTTAAGTCCCACACAGACAATTTTTGAAGGCCGTACCAATGGGGCGCCCAAACGAACGCTATCTCCCACGACAGGGCAGGAATTCTCGTTTTTCGACAACCATTTGCTTAATTCGTCAATGCCATCGGTCCCAAAGAAATCCTCGTTATAGTCCCTTCCAAAAGCGGATACGTCCAAACGGGTTCCGTTTTCCAATTGTACTCCAGGCTTCTCCTTACCTACTTCCCCAAATCGTATTAGTTTCATTTTTTTTGTTATTTAAATTGATTTTATTTTTAATGCTATATGCTGTAGGCTTTAAGCTGTAGGCCCGCTGTGCAAAGCTCGCTGCGCAAAGTCTCCCGACTTTGAGCCCAGACTTTGCTAAAGGGAGGGGATTTTATCCACAACTTTAAGCTTGAGCCTTAAACGGGCTTTCTGCCATTTTCAATCCCTCCGCTTTGCTCCTCCGGGCAAACCACCTC
>DATGQM010000075.1:0-5440 GCA_035304205.1 Arenibacter sp.
CCTCAGGGAATACGCACGCTCCTAAGAACATCAACAAATACAAGCTGAAATTTGGCCTGTCCCTTACCGACCTGGGAAGCCTACACTATAAAAAGGGCATAGAAAATACTTACGATATCACCAATCCCATCAGCGAGGACGATTTTAATGATATAGATGGGTTCGAGGAAAAGCTAAACAATCTCTATACCCAGATCGGTTCCGGGAACAGTGTTAAATCGGTTATGCCAACCGCCTTGCATTTGAATGCCGATTGGAATATCAACAACCGTTTTTATGTAAACCTAAATTCCGATCTCTCCCTTGTTTCCAATAGCGGGATCAACACCAACAGCATTGCCGATATTGTTTCGTTGACCCCTAGGTTCGAAAGCAAATGGTTTAGTTTTTATTCCCCCATAAGCTATGTGGAGACCATAGGCTTTCAATGGGGAGCCGGACTTAGGGCCGGACCCCTATATATTGGATCGGGCTCGGTGCTGTCCGTATTGACCAGCAAAGAATCCAAAGGGGCGGACGTATATGCGGGGCTAAAGATCCCCATTTACCAATCTACCCCAAAAGACAGGGACGGGGATGGAGTATTGGATAAGGCAGATGGCTGCCCCGACGTTGAGGGCCCAACAGAAAATCATGGTTGCCCATGGGAAGATAGCGATGGGGACAATGTATTGGACAAGGATGATCAATGCCCCGAAGTATCGGGGCCCATCGAGAATAAAGGCTGCCCGTGGGAAGATTCCGATAATGACGGGGTCTTGGACAAGGACGACAATTGCCCGGAGGAAGCAGGACCTATAGAAAACAATGGCTGCCCTTGGCCCGACACGGATGGGGATGGTGTATTGGATCGGGACGACAACTGCCCCAATGTACCTGGAACGGTAACCAACAAAGGTTGCCCGGAAGTTACCGAGGCCGTGCAGAAGACCCTAAATGCCTATGCCAAGACTATTTTGTTCAATTCTGGAAAAGCCACCATAAAAGTAGAATCCACCAATGTTTTAATAGACATTATCAAGATTCTAAATGAATATCCCCATGCCAAATTTACCATTGAAGGGCATACGGATAGCATTGGCACCGAACAGACCAATCAGAAACTTTCTGAGGAAAGGGCCATTTCCGTGAAAAATTTCTTGGTCGAAAAAGGAATCGATGGGGACAGGCTAAAATCGATAGGATACGGCGAAAGCAAACCGATCGCGACCAATATGTACAACGCAGGACGTGCAGAAAACAGGCGAGTAGAGATCAATTTGGTGAAAGAATGATGTTGGGTTAGAATGTTATAATGTTGAAAGTTATAAGGCTATCAAGTTATGTGTGATGAGTTATGAGTTATGGAATGAAGTAGCTGAAACAAAAATCAATCTGGTGAAAGAATGATATTGGGTTAGAATGTTATAATATTGAAAGTTATAAGGCTATCAAGTTATGTGTAATGAGTTATGAGTTATGGAATGAAGTAGCTGAAACAAAAATCAAACTGACAAAAAATCGATTATTTCCAATAACGAAAAAAGGTCTAAAAGGTGGCAATGTCCGCTTTTTAGGCCTTTTATTTTGGTGATATTTCCCTTACGATTATTGAATTCGAAGGGTGAATGGCATTCTGGCCTGTACGCCCTTATTCTCCATTATCGATCTTATTTCCTTTAACAGGGAATAGGCCTCGACCCCTATCTCCTTTTCTATAAAAGCCTGTTTTCCCTTGGTACCGGTACCTCCCAGATCCTCCATCAACTGTTCGAAACCCGACTTATATTTCGGGAATTTTTTTATACTGTACTTTTCGATCCCCGCTATTTTTGCGGCCTCGGTAATGGCATCGTCCAAGCCCCCTAGTTCGTCCACCAATCCCAAACGCCGAGCATCCACTCCGCTCCAGACCCGACCTTGTGCAAGACTATCCGCCTGGGAAATGGTAATTCCCCTTCCCTGGGCCACCCGATCTAAAAAAGTGTTATAAATATTTTCTATTCCTTCCTGTACATTATCCCTAAAACCATCCTCCATAGGCTCGAAAAGCGAATAGGTTATCGAATTCTTATTGGTCCCCACCTGTTCCGCATTGATCCCTATGTTTTCTGCCAATGTACTCATATTGGGGACGGTACCGAACACCCCTATAGACCCTGTGATCGTGGTAGGTTCGGCAAATATCCTATCTGCGCCCGCAGCGATATAATATCCGCCCGAAGCTGCAACATCGCCCATGGAAACCACTACCGGTTTTACCTTTTTGGTGACTTCGATTTCCCGCCAAATAATATCCGAGGCCAGGGCACTTCCCCCCGGGGAATTTACCCGGAGTACGATGGCCTTGATATCCTCGTCATCACGGGCCTTTTTTAGCGCATCGTTAATGATTCCCTGCCCAATGACATTGGGACCGCCCTCCCCGTACCATATTTCCCCTTGTGCATAGATCACCGCGATCTGATCCTTTCCAGTTTTTATCTTTTTGTTGTTGGCCGCAGGGATATAATCGGTAATGGATATGTAATTGATATCCGTATCCGCAGCAATTCCCAAGGTATCCTTCAACATGGTTTCGTATTCGTCATAATGCAAAGCCCCATCTACCATACCGGAAAGGATAGCGTAATCGGGGGTCCGGGTACCCAAGGTGTCCGCTATTCGGTTTAGGTCTTCCACGGAAATATCCCTACTTTCCGAAATATCATCGAGTATGGAGGACCAAAGGACATCCAACAACTCCTTTATCTGGGTCCTATTGGCATCGCTCATTTCGTCGGCCAAAAATGGCTCTACGGCACTTTTGTATTTTCCATGGCGGATCACTTCTATTTTAACACCCGTTTTTTCCTGGAGTTCCTTAAAAAATAATACTTCCGAGGATAGCCCCTTAAATTCCATCGCCCCGACGGGATTTAGATAGACATCATTGGCAACACTGGCCAGATAATAGTCCTTTTGTGAGTAAAAATCCCCATAGGCATATATAAATTTTCCGCTGCCCAGAAAATCCTCCAATACGTCCCGGATCGCCTTGGTCTGGGAAAGTCCCGCCATAAGCATATTGTTTCGAAGGCTGATCCCTTTTATATTATGGTCTTCCTTTGCAACGCGGATAGCGTGCAAAATCTCGTCCAGGCCTTGGTTTATATCGAACAGTCCCGTAAAAGGATTGGAGCTATCCGTTCCCACATAGTCGTTGATCGGATACTGCAATTGCAGTTCCAGGACAGAATTCTCCTTTACCACAACGGCCCCTTCCCCCGCGCTCATTAGGCTTACAAAAACAATGAACATAACGAAGATGATCCCAAACGCAATAAATGTCCCTATAATGGCAGCCAGTAAGTTTCTTAAAAAATTCATCCCGATTATATATTATCAATAACTTACAAAGATAACCAATGTGAAATTCCAATTATTATATTTTCTTGAAATTATAGCCTTGGGCCTGTTCCAATTCGACAAAAAGGCGATTTATAAGAACTACAACATCGGACATATCCTTGCTACCTAGCTGTTTGCCGTAACCGTTCATCAAATATTTATTCTTGCTTTAACCATTTTAACCAAATCCTTTTATGAAGTTGATTTCTTTTATTTACTTTGTCCGCTTATTATGAACAGGACGGCAACCACATATATTTCTTTGGGAAGCAATTTGGGCGACCGCTTAAACCACTTGCAGGATGCGGTATTCCATATCAATGAACGTATCGGCGAGGTACTGGGGATTTCCCACATATACGAAACGCCGGCATGGGGTTTTGATGGGGATTACTTTTACAATGCCTGCTTAGGGGCCAGGACACAACTCTCCCCCCAAGAGCTCTTGGAACAACTCTTGCAAATTGAGATCCTGTTGGGCCGGGAACGAAAAACAGGCCCGGGATATACCTCTAGGACCATAGACCTGGATATATTGTACTACGACCGGGAGATACTCCATTCGGATCCCTTGACCATTCCCCATCCCAATCTGGCCAAAAGACGTTTCGTCCTAAAACCATTGGCCGATATCGCACCCCAGTTTTATCACCCGGAAATAAATAAGGACACCCGGAACCTCTTACAGGAGTGTAAGGATAAAAGCGATATACAGCGGACCGCCCATAAATTATACCCGAGCAGACTGGCACTTTTCTCCCAATTGCATTTTATTTCCATAGAGGGCAACATTGGTTCGGGAAAGACCACTTTGGCGAATATGATGGGGAACGATTTTAACGCCAAGCTGATCCTGGAGCGTTTTGCGGACAACCCGTTTTTACCGAAATTCTATGGGGATCAGAGCAGGTTCGCATTTCCCTTGGAGATGTCTTTCCTTGCAGATCGTTATCAACAGTTTACGGACGACACTTCCCAATATGATCTTTTTAAAAATTTTATGGTGAGCGATTATGACATCCATAAATCCCTGATATTTGCAAAAGTAACCCTACAGGAGGAGGAATTTAAATTGTATCGAAAACTGTTTGGGCTGATGTACAAAGAGGTACAAAGACCCAAAATATATATCTATCTCTACCAGAACACGGACCGCTTGATCCAAAATATACGGCAAAGAGGCAGAAGTTACGAACAGAATATAGGGCCCGCCTATCTGGAGAAAATAAATCAAGGGTATCTGGACTATATTAAAAGTTTCCCCGAGCAGCACAATCTGATCATCGATATCAGCAAAATGGATTTTGTAGAAAACCCGAACGATTACGAACTGATATTGGAAAGGATTCAGAAATTTGCGGTAAAATTATCAATTTAGGATAAATTTCACATTTTATTTGCACAGTACAAATCCTTTTGTTTACTTGGTACCACTATTAAGTCGGGTTTTAACCAGCCTTAATAGGTTTTTAATTAACCAACCTAAACTATATGTAGTCAGCCCGATCCACAAGGTCGGGCTTTTTAGTATCGAGATAGTTGGTATTGAGTAGTTGGTATTGAGTATTGAGATGTGAGTATTGAGAGATCTGATCTAATGTCGCAAGGCTGCCGACCGCTGACCGCAACTGCCAACTTTTTTGATACTTACCGCCATCAACCTTGAACTTTAAACCCTCACCCCTTCAATTTTGCCCAGAGGTCCCAAACTACTATTCCAACACTGACCGAAATATTAAGGGAATGTTTTGTACCATATTGCGGAATTTCCAATACCCCATCACTTTGTGAGACTACGGCCTGGGAAACCCCTTTTACTTCATTTCCAAACACAAGGGCATATTTTTTATTCCCATCCCCCTTAAAATCGTTTAGCATTTCGGCATTTTCCGCCTGTTCCACGGCAAAGACCCCATATCCACCGCTTTTAAGCTCCTGCAACAATGCTAAAATATCCTTATGATACTCCCAGGCCACACTATCCGTGGCGCCTAGCGCGGTCTTATGGATATCCTTGTGCGGCGGGGTCGCCGTAATACCGCAGAGATATATCCTTTCTATCAAAAATGCA
>DATGQM010000076.1:0-3530 GCA_035304205.1 Arenibacter sp.
TAAAACTTGAGGGGCTGACCTATAATTTATTGGACAAAAGCTATATTCTAGATGTGGGGATCCACAGGTTGGAAGTGGATGGGCCCTCGCACAACACCTTTTATTACAACAGTAGGATCGTGGATCAGGGTGGTCTATCTACTTTTTACGGTTATGAGACCATGGACGCGGAAGGTTATACCATCAGGCCCGGAATGGTATATCCCGAAATAATGCCCGAGCTTGCCGCAGTATCCAAACTAAAGGTCTTAGATCTATTGAAGTCCGGCTACACCTATATCAGGGTAGAAAATATAGGTAAGGAAAAACATGCCATCAACCTGCCTATAAATATAATAGGGAGCAACCATAAAGCCCCTAAGTCTAAATTGCAGATAGGTGTCAACCCCAATTTTCTTTTGGAAAAGAACGGAAAGAATGAATTTGCGGTCATAAATGGATTTTTGCTCGACTTAAAGTCGGGCGAAGGAAATTTTAAAAATGCCCTAATCCTAAAATAATACTCAAAGAAAATGTGCCGCTAACGGCTATAACCATAAATCACAAAAATAAATTGTAAGCTTGTTGAATTTCAAAAGCGATTCTTTTTTAAACCAAACACCATGAACAGACCGATTAAATTATTTTTTTGCCTCTTTCTAATAGGATTTCAATTTTTAACGGCCCAGGACAGAAAATCCTATGCCATTCATTCACATAACGATTATTTACAGAACGCACCGTTCTGGAGTGCATACGCCAACGGATTGGGTTCTATAGAAGTAGATCTCTTTTTAAAGGGCGGTGTCCTGTACGCCACCCATAGCGAAGGTGAAATTAAAAAGGACCAGACCTTGGAAAATCTGTATTTGAAACCCATTCAGAAAGCGTTCGATCTAAAATTGGGGACCCAACAAAACTTACAACTATTGATCGATATTAAATCGGAGGCCTATACTACCTTAAAGCAGATTGTCTCCGTTTTAAAAAAATACCCGAAGATTATCAATAATCCGGCGATAACCATCGTAATTTCCGGCAACAGGCCCAAGGCAGAGGACTATTTAAAATATCCGGATTATATTGAGTTCGATCATCAGAATTTGGAAGAAAAACTATCCCCTGAAATTTGGGACAAGGTAGCCATGATCAGTCTGAGCTTCCAAAACAGTTCGTCCTGGAACGGAAAGGGGCGTTTGACCCGGGAAGATCTAGAGCGTGTCAAGGCCACGATCAGCAAGGCCCACAGCTTTGGAAAACCGTTTCGTTATTGGGGCGCCCCGGATTCCAAGACCGCTTGGAAGGCCTTTGTGGACCTTGGGGTAGATTACATCAATACGGATATGCCCGCCAAGTCATCGGCCTATCTAAGCACCTTGGACCAAAGGGCGTATAAAAACCAGGCCCGTTCCGAGGTATATGCCCCCACCTATGTGTCCGACCAAAAGGATATCCCGGTCCAGAACGTAATCCTACTGATCGGTGATGGCAATGGGTTAAGTCAGATCAGTGCCGCCGTGCTGGCCAATGGAGGCGAAACTACCCTGACCCAATTAAAGAGCATCGGTTTTATAAAAACCGCCTCCTCGGACGATTTTACAACGGATTCCGCTGCAGCCGGTACTGCCCTGGCCACCGGCCAGAAAACCTATAATAGGTCTATTGGCATGGGCGATAATAGGGAGCCTATCCTAAATATTACCGAATTCTTGGATAAAAGGGAGTTTTTATCGGGCTGCATAACTACCGATCGTATGGTAGGGGCTACCCCTTCCTCTTTCTATGCCCATCAACTGGATAGGGACCATACCCAAGAAATAGCGGCCGATCTGTTAAAGAGCAAACTCTCCCTGTTCGTAGGCGGGGGGAAAGCCGATTTTGATCAGGATTTTAGTGCCAATGGTTTTACTTTATTGGATAATATCGATGCCATTGGAAATAGCACAGCCAATAAGGTAGGGTCATTTCTTTCCGAACAAGGAGTTCCCAGCTATTTGGATGGCCGGGGAAATCAATTGGCGGTGGCTACCAGAAATGGACTTCAATTTTTGGAATCAAAGGACAAGCCTTTCTTTTTAATGGTGGAAGGGGCAAAAATAGATTCGTACGCCCATGCCAATAATGTAGCGGGAGTTGTTACCGAAGGTATCGATTTCGATACGGCGATTACAGAGGCCATAGCCTTTGCCGACCGTACCGGGAATACCTTGGTAGTAATAACCGCCGATCATGAAACTGGGGGAATGACCCTTCCCCAGGGAAATTTGGAAGATAGCATAGTAGAGGGCGATTTTACTACCGACGACCATACGGCTTCCATGGTACCTATATTTGCCTATGGACCCCGTTCACAGGAATTTCAGGGCATCTATGAAAATAACGAGGTCTACCATAAGATCATCAAGGTCTTGGGGCTTTGATGGATAGTATTGAGTACAAATTATTGAGTATTGAGTACAAAGTATTGAGTATTGAGTACAAAGTATTGAGTACATTAGTTTGACCGAACGTATTAAAAATTCCCTCCCCTTTGGGGAGGGCTTGGGAAGGGACTAGGGGAGAGTGGCTTTTATAGACTCTCCGAACCCAATAATGCAAAGAATTTATCCAGATTAGGAATAATCACTATCCGGGTACGTCTGTTTTTGGCCCTATTCTCGGCATTATCGTTATCTACCAAGGGCAGATAGCTACTTCTTCCGGCCGCAATCAGATTAGCAGGATCTACCTTGTATTTTTCCTGTAAGATCCTTACAATGGATGTGGCCCTTTTAACGCTCAGGTCCCAGTTGTCCTGGAACATGGCGGTTTGTATGGTCCGTGAATCGGTATGGCCTTCCACCATAACCTCCATACTGGGTTCCGAATTGATCACTTCCGCCAACTTGCCCAAAATAGTATTGGCTTTTTCACTTACCCTATAACTGCCGGTATTGAACAATAATTTATCGGAGATATTGATCATTACCACCGTTTTGTTGATATCGACCTCTACGTCATCGTTATCATCGGCAATAGACTTTTTCAAGTTATAGGAAATTGCCAGATTCATGGAATCTTCCAAAGTTTTGGCCTTGGCCAATTCGCTCGGATCCACTTTGGCAAGGGTGGCACGCATTTTTGCCTTGGTGTTGTTGCTCATTACCGCAACTTCGCCTATCGGGGTCAGTTGGGAATCGTTCATTTCCTGAAGGGAGTTGATCTTATTGTTATATTCCGTCACCCTGGCCTCTATCTTATTCATTTGGGATTCCAGATCTTCCTTTTCCACCTGAGTTTTCATCAAGGCGCTCTTGGTCGTGGACAGATCGTTTTCTAGGGCTACATACTTTTTTTTGGATACGCAGGAGGTCAAAAACGCCATTCCCAACAAACCGACTAATGTTACTTTTTTCATTTTCTTCGATTAAATTTTACAATAGTTTCTCATCTATTTTATACGGATAAATCCTTGGAATAGTTGTTCGTCCTGGAAAATATATTTCCATAAAAAAATGGGCATCAAGAAAATTAGATGCCCATTTTACTGATAATCAGTACTGTTAAAAGCT
>DATGQM010000077.1:0-7608 GCA_035304205.1 Arenibacter sp.
GTAGGGAACGGGGCCAAGGTATTGCTTTTGGGCAGGTCCCGGAACAAGTTGGATGACAAGTGCCGGGAGCTGAACGCTGCTTGCCCGGATAGTGCCCATCCGTTCGTGGTAGACGTTATGGACGAAAGGGAATTAACGGAATTACGAGATCAGATCGTATCCCGATTCGGGAAGTTGGACGGCCTCATAAACCTCGCCGGGGGAAATATCCCCGGGGCTACCTTAAAACCGGGGCAGACCATTTACGATATAGAAATAGGGGACACCCGAAAAGTGGTGGATATCAACTTAATGGGAACGGTGATCCCCACAATAATACTGAGCAAGATCATGGCCGATAAGGGCCGGGGGTCAATAATCAATATCTCCTCAATGGCTGCCAAACAGTCCATTTCCAGAGTGCTCGGATATTCCCTGGCCAAGGCCGGGGTGGATATTTTTACGAAATGGATGGCCAATGAACTGGCTTCAAAATTTAGCGATAAAATACGCGTAAATGCCATTGCGCCCGGATTTTTTATCGGAAATCAGAATAGGAGCCTGTTGACCAACGAGGACGGTTCCTTTACCGAGAGGGGCAATAAGATAATCGGTAATACGCCCATGGCCCGTTTTGGGGATGCTTCGGAACTGAACGGGATGGTACACTATCTGCTTAGTGATGCATCCTCCTTTGTTACCGGGAGCATTTATGATATTGATGGCGGGTTCACTTCATTTTCAGGAGTGTAATCCATGGAATATCTAAAGCGAACATTGCGTTGGTTCGGGCCCTCGTTCGGAGTGTCCTTAACCGATATTAGGGAACTTGGTGCAAAAGGGGTAGTTACGGCCTGCTATAAAATTCCGATCGGAGAGGTTTGGACGTCCGAAACGGTCAGGGAAATTAAAACGGAAATACAGGCCCATGGCCTAGAATGGTCGGTGGTGGAAAGTGTGAATATCCACAAGGCCATCAAATATGGATTACCGGAGCGCGATACCTATATCCGGAATTATATCGAGACCCTGAAGAATTTGGCGGATAATAATATTAGAACGGTCTGCTATAATTTCATGCAGTTGATAGACTGGACACGTACCGATCTAAATTATGTGCTTCCCAATGGGGCCATTAGCTTGTTGTACGATCCCATAGCCGTTGTGGCTTTCGACCTGTTTATCTTAAAACGGGAAAAGGCCGGGGAAGTTTATGGGGAGGATATAATACAAAAGGCCCAAGCCTATTATGAAGCCCTGGACCATGAAAATCGAAAATTACTGGAAAATTCGATCTTGGCCGGAATCCCCGGTTCCAAGGAACCTATCCCCCTTTCCGATTTCAGGGCTACCCTGGCGGAGGTCAGCAATATCGAGAAATCCGTCCTCCGAGAAAATCTGGTCTATTTTTTAAGGGCCGTTATCCCAGAGGCTGAAAAATTAGGGGTAAAAATGGCCCTTCACCCGGACGATCCGCCTTTTTCGGTCTTCGGCATTCCCAGGATAGCATCTACCTATGAAGACCTAAAATATATATTGGATTGTGTACCCTCCCCCAATAATGGGCTAACCTTTTGTTCGGGATCACTAGGGGCCATAGGTTCCAACGATCTACTAAAAATGATCACGGATTTTGGTCCGCAGATCCACTTTTTACATTTAAGGAGCGTAAGTAGGGAGCCCGATGGCAGTTTTTATGAAGCTGCACATTTGGAAGGTTCCGTTCCTATGGGCAAGATCATGTCCGCTATTGTCGGGGAACAAAAAAGAAGGCACCTTAACGGTAGGGGGGAAGTCTCCATTCCCATAAGGCCCGATCACGGTCACGTATTATTGGACGATAAAAAAAGGAAGAACGATTTTTATCCCGGCTATTCCCTTATCGGAAGGGGGATAGGAATGGCCGAACTCCACGGCCTGGAAATGGGGGTAAGGGAATGGTTGGTCGTGGATGATAGGGCATAAAATCAGGAGTGCGGTTTGTTCCGGTGAACGTATGGGTCCTATTCGGAATTTTAACTATTTTTTTGGCAATAAAACATTAGGGTCGTTATCTTTAGCGGAGCAGTAAACATAAATATATGCAGTACCATAAAACCAATAAGGGAAATTTAATCGTTATAATCGGACTTATCGCCAGCCTGGTATTTTCATCCTGTTCGGAAATCAATGACCATAAAACCTTGCTTTTTGCCCATTCCCTGCCCATAACCCATCCGGTACACAAGGGGATCTTGGCGATGCAGGAAGCGCTTAACGAAAAATCGGGCGGGAAACTGCAGATCAAGGTTTTTCCGGACGGCCAATTGGGATCGGAACGGGAGGTATTGGAGCTGTTGCAGATCGGGAGTGTGGCGATGACCAAGGTAAGTGCGGCGGCCATGTCCAGCTTTGCCCCCGAATACCGGGTATTGGGAGCACCCTATCTGTTCAGGGACAGCGAACATCTGTTCAATGTATTGGATGGGGATGTAGGAAAGGAACTTCTGGAAGGCGGTAGCGAGTATCTGCTCCGTGGACTTTGTTTTTATGATGCGGGGAATAGGAGTTTTTATACCATGGACGGCTTTATTAAGACACCGGACGATCTAAAGGGCAAAAAGATCAGGGTAATGAACGATCCCATGGCAGTTAATATGGTCAATAATATGGGCGGGTCGGCAACGCCTATGGCCTTTGGGGAATTGTATACCGCCCTACAGCAAAGGGTGGTAGACGGTGCAGAAAATAATATCCCCTCCTTTATAACCTCCAATCATTATGAAGTCTGCAAGTTCTACACGATAGATGCACATAGCATGGTCCCGGACGTGGTAGTGGTCGGCACCAAGTTCTGGGATACCTTGGACGATGATGAAAAGGGCTGGTTACAGGAAGCGGCAAATTATAGCGTTGAAAGACAAAAAATATATTGGCAGGAAACCATAGCCGAGGGGATGAAGATCATGGCGGAATCCAACGTGCAGATCTATACCCCGGATAAAAGTCCCTTTGTAGAAAGGACAAGGTCTATCCTGGAAGAATTGGTGAAGGACCCCAAAATGGAAAAAATTGTCGAACAGATCAACAACCACTAAATGCATACTACCTATAAAATATTGAATAAGGCCATCGAGACCATGTTAGTGCTCATATTTAGCCTGTTGGTACTCGACGTGGTATGGCAGGTAGCCTCCCGGTACCTCATAGGTCAATCCAGTTCCTTTACGGAGGAATATGCCCGATTCTCCCTTATTTGGCTGACCGTCTTGGGCGCCGCCTATATAAACGGACAAAGGGAAGGACATCTTTCCATGGATTTTCTATTGATGAAGCTTCCTTTGGAAAAACAGATCAAAAGGCAGAGGGTCATCCAGGCCATAATGGCCGTTTTTGCATTGGTCGTAATGGTTATCGGCGGCGGGAACCTGGTCTATATGACCCTGAAATTGGGACAAATATCCCCCGCTCTTTTGGTGCCGCTCGGATATGTATACGCCATCGTTCCCATATGTGGGCTTATCATCATATTCTTTTCTATATACCACATTAAAATAACCTTTAACCCCGACCGTAATGAGCATTGAGACCCTTAGTATCCTCGTACTATTTGTTAGTTTTATGGGCCTATTGGCCTATGGGGTACCTGTTGCCTATGCCATTGGTATATCGACCACCCTTACGTTGCTGCTCAATATTTCCTATATGCCGGCCACTACTACGGTAAGTCAGCGCATGACTACGGGAATAGATAATTTTGCCCTCTTGGCCATTCCCTTTTTTATATTGGCCGGGGAAATAATGAACCGGGGCGGGATTGCCAACCGATTGATAGAACTGGCCAAATCCATGATCGGGAGCCTGCCCGGCGGGTTGGCCTATGTAAATGTTATAGCGGCCATGTTGTTCGGGGCCGTATCGGGGTCCGCCGTTGCCGCTGCCTCGGCCATAGGCAGTACCTTGACGGATAAGATGGCGAAGGATGGCTATCCGAAGGAATTCAGTGCAGCCGTAAATATCAGCTCCTCTACTACGGGGCTGTTGATTCCCCCGAGCAACGTACTGATTATTTTTGCGCTCGCCAGTGGCGGTACGGCCTCGGTGGCGGCATTGTTCATAGCGGGTTATATACCGGGGATACTGGTAGGACTGGCCATTATGTTGATGGTTTTTTACTATGCCAAAAAAAAGGGATTGCCAAACGATGAGCGTGTAAGCTTTAAAAAACTATTGGTCGATTTTAAAAATGCCATCTTAAGTTTGAGCTTATTGCTCATTGTAGTAGGTGGTATCGTGGTGGGAATTTTCACGGCTACCGAGGCCGCTGCAATTGCAGTGGTATATGCCGTACTATTGGGTTTTTGGAACAGGGAACTGAAATTCACGGATTTTAGGCCGATATTGCTCCGTAGTGCCCGGACCACGGCGATCGTTATGTTCCTTATCGCAACTTCCATGGCCATGTCATGGTTGTTTTCCTTCCAATCCCTCCCCCAGGCCATAACAGGTTTTCTTCTGGACTCCGTTAAGGACCCTATTTTGGTACTGCTCTTTATCAATATTACCTTATTGATCGTAGGGACCTTTATGGATATGACCCCTGCGGTACTGATATTTACCCCTATATTTTTGCCGGTAGTAATGGCAATGGGGATGCACCCTGTCCACTTTGGAATGATCATTGTCCTAAACCTGTGTATCGGGGTCTGTACGCCTCCCGTGGGTACCTTATTGTTTGTGGGCAGCGGGGTGGCAAAGGTTCCGATAACCAAGGTGATTCCCCAATTATTGCCATTTCTGGGGGTCATGGTATTGGTGTTGATGATCTTGACCTACATCCCGGAACTATCGCTCTGGCTGCCCAGGGTCTTTGGATTAATCGATTAAGGGTTGAAGTCAATAGCCAAAAGCCAATAGGTCAAGGTTGCTCGCTATACGTCCAAGGATTTTTATGTATAGTGTTCCGTTTGTTTTTATATATGCCCATAAGGTTTAAAGTTAAGGGTCCATATAGCGAAAATACTAGGATTAGCTTAAATTTGCATCTTAAATTCAATAAGGATGCTACAATTACACGCTATAAGGGAAGATAAGCAATTTATAATAGCGGCCTTGGGCAAGCGAAATATAGAAGCGGGACCCCTGGTAGAGGGCGTGCTACAACTGGATGAGGAAAGGCGCGCACTACAGACACGTTTGGATAATACCTTGGCGGAGGCCAATAAGCTTTCCAAGGAGATAGGGATACTCTATCAAAGTGGGAAGGCCCAGGAAGCCAACGCCTTGAAGGAGCAAACAGGCCGTTTAAAGGAAGAATCCAGGGAATTGCAGGAGTCGCTTACCGCTACTGCCGGGGAGCTGCAAGATCTGTTGTACCAAATTCCCAATGTACCACATACCTCCGTTCCGGCCGGTAGTAATGAGGAAGACAATGAGGAGGTGTTCAGGGAAGGGGAGATCCCCGTTTTAGGGGAGCATGCATTGCCACACTGGGAACTGGCCAAAAAATACGATATCATAGACTTTGAACTGGGCGTGAAGATTTCGGGGGCGGGTTTTCCCGTATACAAAGGCAAGGGTGCCCGATTGCAGCGGGCCCTTATCGCTTATTTTTTGGATAAAAATACCGAGGCCGGTTATACCGAGATACAGGTCCCGCACTTAGTGAATGAAGCGTCCGCATACGGAACTGGACAATTGCCGGATAAAGAAGGACAAATGTACCATGTGGGGGCGGACGATCTTTACTTGATCCCTACCTCGGAAGTACCGGTCACCAATATCTTTCGGGATAAAATAGTTAATGAAAGTGATTTTCCGATCCGTTACACCGCCTATACCCCGTGCTTTAGAAGGGAAGCGGGCAGCTATGGCGCCCATGTGCGCGGCTTGAACCGCTTGCACCAGTTTGATAAGGTGGAGATTGTGCGGATAGAACATCCTGAAAGATCCTATGTGGCCCTGACCGAAATGGTAGCCCATATAAAGAGCATTCTTAATGAATTAAAGCTTCCCTATAGAATCCTGCGGTTATGTGGGGGGGATCTTGGATTTACCTCGGCCCTCACATTCGATTTTGAAGTATTCTCCACCGCCCAGGACCGTTGGTTGGAAATCAGTTCGGTCTCCAATTTTGAGACCTTTCAGACCAACCGTTTAAAATTAAGGTTTAAAGACGACCAAGGGAAAAGTCAATTGGCACATACCCTAAATGGTAGCTCCTTGGCCCTGCCCCGGGTCTTGGCGGGAATATTAGAGAATTACCAGACCGAAAACGGAATCGAAATCCCTGAGGTATTAAGGCCGTATACGGGTTTTGATAGGATAGATTAGATGTGAGTATTGAGATGTGAGTATTGAGATGTGAGAAACCACCTCCCTACACCCTCCGGTTTGCTCTTTCAGGCAAACCACCTCCCTCAAGGGAGGAATTTGAATCCTGCCCTGATCAAACCTTGAACTTGGAGCCTTGAATGGTAGCGCCTGCCAACTGCAACTGCCCACTGAAGACTTCTTTACTACATTTTCAAATTAACTAATCGACGAATTTTCAAATTACACCGTATCTTTGAAAAAAAGTATCCTTGCGATCGATCCTTTTCATTTTTATCTGTTGTTGTTCACAACTGGCCTTTTCCCAAGAAGATTTCTTGGCGAAACGGTATTTTGATGATGGGGAATTTGACAAGGCAGTGGTCTTTTATGAAAAATTAGTGGAAAAAAATCCCGGGCGCAATGATTATGGGGAGCGTCTGGTAGCCTGCTATCAGCAATTGGAGCGATACGGCGAGGCGGAGGAATTTTTATTGGAAGCTATTAGAAAAATAGCGGTTTATCCTACCATGTATGTCGAACTGGGATATAATTATACCTTGATGGGAATGTCCGAAAAGGCTGTCGAATACTATAACGGGGCACTTGCCCAAATAGAGGAAAACCCGAATTTTGGATACAGTATAGGATATAGGTTTCAAAAATATGCCTTGTTGGATTACGCCTTAAGGGCATATTCCAGGGCCATGGAGCTAAACCCCCAACTGGATTATAATATGCAGATGGCCAAGATTTATGGGGAGCAGGGCGATATTGAAAAGATGTACGGTGCCTATCTAAAAATGCTGGGCGAGGGCAAGGTCTCCACTGCCATGGTACTTCATAATATAAACGCCTTTATCGGTGTAGAAGCGGAGAGTCCCAACAACGTCATATTTAAAAGGATGCTGCTCCAAAACGTACAAAAAGACCCGGACCTGCTGTGGAACGAATTGTTGGCGTGGCTTTTTGTACAACAAAAACAATATAACAGTGCCTTTGTCCAGGAGAAGGCCATTTATAAAAGAAGTGTGGAGAAATCGTTCCAACGCCTGGAAGGTCTGGGGAAATTGGCACAGGAAGATCTGGAAATGGATGTGGCCAAGGAAATATTCACCTATATTATCGAAAATAGCGGAGATCCGATTACGCGATTGGGCGCCCAGCTCGACCTTATTGAATTGGAACTGTTGCAGCCCGACGAAAAAACACTTTCGGCCGTTCAGAAAACCTTTGCCCAGCTCCTGGAAGTTCATGGTTATAAAATGGAAACCTTGCAATTGCAGATCGCCTATGCCAATTTTTTGACGTTCAATAGGGATTCCCCCGAACCTGCGA
>DATGQM010000078.1:0-11698 GCA_035304205.1 Arenibacter sp.
ACAGAATTAGTGGGATCCCCACTCCAGGTAAGCATAATCTGATCGGGTTGGCCGGAAGATGGGAATATTGTTTTTCGAAATGCCCCTTCTACATGGGCCTCTCTGGCCCTTCCCCTAACCGTGGTGAACAATACCTGACCCTCAAGTGCTTTGGGCAGGTCCGTAATTTTAAGGCCGGACCAATCGTGGTATGTAAAGGCCCCTTTTTTAAACACTTCCAAAGAATATTTCTCCGGATAGCGTTCGCTAATTTTAAGCTCCCCGTTGCTATTCTTTGGACCTACAGAAATAAAATAAACGACCCTATTCATGTCGAACCCCGGGATTCCCAGATTTACCCAACCCGCTTCAAAATCCTTTTGCCATACTTCATAATCATAAACTTCATTTTTTACAATTTCATCGGTCTTTACGAAACCGCTGTCCTCCAGCCAAAACGGTGCTTCGTGATCAAGCTGTCTCATTATGGAAACCGTTACCGGCACATCAACTTTAAAATATTGGTAACGGGTAGCCAGTGTTGTTTTCTCATTATCGGTCAAAAATTTGAGCATAAAAGTATCATCGATGGAATCATAGTCCTTGGGGTCTACTTTTTCGTACAATCTGGTAATTACATTATCCATAACCGCTTTTATAGAGGTCTGCTCCCGTTGTTCTTCCTTTTTTGTTCCGGTGCAGGAAAAAAATAAAAAAACCGTGGCTAAAATTAAAAATCTTGTCATTTTGGTATTATATGATTTTGGATTTACAATATTCTTGGATCTGTATTTATATGTGCGACCGATACTTCCTTAGTCCAACAATTCCTCGGCCTGGGTATAGATCTTTTTTATAGCATGGGCTACCAAGTCCATATCGGCCATAGTTCCCATTAACACCTTGTGGTGCAAACAGACCGATTCTTCTTTAAAGATACGCTCACAGACCGGTAAGGAAAATCTTTTGGGGTCTATGGCCTTCCAATAGGCATCATTTAATTTATGCCTGGAAGGTTTGGTATGGGGAACATATAAGGAGCAGTTGTTTAAAGGCTCGTAGCTGGCATCCACCACAATGCCCAATTCCGCTTGCAGGGCACTTCTGAATTTTTCTATGGGCAATCCCTTAAATTCCTTTTTATGGTACCGGAAGGCAAAATTAAAATACGCTTTTTTAGTTTCCCGTTTGTCACGTGGAATAGGGGAAACCCCGGTAATATTAGTGAGCAGAGCGTTTAAATATTCGCCATTGGCATCCCTAACGGCGTTCTGTTCGGGCAAGCGTTTTAGGCCTTCGATCAATATGGCGGCCTGAAATTCCGTAATCCTTAAGTTTCCGGACTGTATAAAGTTGCCATCGTCATCCCCATAATCCCCGGCACCCTTGTCTACTGTTTCCGTGGCATCGGTTTCGGGTCTTCGCCCACAATTTCTAAGGGCGTCCAATTTTTGGGCCAGTTCCGGACTGTTGGTAGTTACGGTACCCCCTTCCCCGGCGGTCAAATGTTTGGAAAGCTGAAAACTAAAGCTTCCGATATCCCCGATACTACCGGCTTTTTTTCCGTTCCATTCGCCACCGTGCTTGTGGGCACAGTCCTCGATCACAAAAAGCTTATGTTTCTTGGCCAGGGCCATAATGGCGTCCATATCGGCAAAGGCACCATATAAATGTACGGGAATAATGGCCTTTGTTCTTGGGGTTATGGCCTTTTCGACTTCCTTGGGGTCGATGCACCAGGTATCTTCCCTCACATCCACCAATATAGGGGTGGCATTTACGTCGATAACCGTGGCCGCAGTGGCCTGCCAGGTCAGTCCGGGTACTATCACCTCGTCCCCGATACCGATTCCCAACGCTTCCAATGCTATTTGTAAGGTTATGGTACCGTTTACGGTAGAGACCGCATGTCTAACACCAGAATACTCCGCAAAAAGTCGATTGAATTCGGTTTCTTTGGGACCGTTATAGGACCAGACCCCGCTATTAAGGACTTCTATAAGGGCTTTTTCCTCTTCTTTACCCCAGACCGGCCATTTTGGCCAAGGGTCCTTGGTAGTATCCCGGCAAGGTATCCCGCCTTTTATCGCTAATTTTTTCATTTTCATTTTTTAAGATAATCGAATGTTTTCATAGGTGGCTATTGATCGTACCAAAAGGTTAGATCTGGTTCCACCATTCTACTTTTAGTTCTGCTTCCCCGGTAAATTTATAAGTGGCTGAAACCGTCCGTTCCTCTTCCGGCAGCAGGTTTAGAAAATTGTCCTCCCAGAATACGGGCAGTATCAAGTCGCCCGTGGCCTTGTCCATTACCTTAAGGTTGACCAAAAAGGCAAGGTGATTACTTTTGTTTTTTAGGCGCACCTTTATTTCCTGGTCTGCTCCTTCCTGCTCAAAATAATATTCTTTTTCCAAATGTACCTTGGGCAGGTCGTTAAGCTGTTTCAAATCTGCATATTCCTTGCTTGGGGTGTGGAAGGCGAAATCCCCCAGATCGGCACCATAGTCCAATATCTCCTCTTTGGTGGAAAGCCAATAAAAATTATTTTTTATTTCGTTGGACTCCCCATCCAACATCCTTAGATCCACAAAATAAGTAGTAGTAAGCCCATTTATATCCATTAGGTCGGAGATGGATAACGAAGCGTCCGGTTCCAAGGAAAACGAAATTTTATTATCCCGGAGCACTTCCGAATTTATGGAATACACCCTAATATGTGCCATCAGGTTTTCTATCGGGTATGGATGGTCGTTTACCGCATAGATCTGTTTATCCCCATAATTATAGATAAGGTTTAACGGGGAGAGGGCCTTTTTTGTAGCATAAAATGCGGCTGTCGGGTTAAGGTAATAATCGTAAAGCTGCCAATACATTTTGGGCCAGGCCGCATTCAGCATCCATTGGATTATTCCGGTACATCTTTTTTTATATACCTGAAAGGCCTCAAACATCGGGCGCATGAGCTCGAAATTCATGGCTTGGGCCTTTTTGTCGAATTCCTCCAGGGATTCCGGGTTTCCGTATCGCTCGTTGATCGCTTTGGTAAATCGGCCAAGATCTGAAAATTCATATCTTCCGCAGTGGTAGTCCCATATCTCGTTTATGGGCCATAACCGATCCTCGGGAATCATTTTTTTTAGGCTCTCCAATTGGGGAACCTGGGCCCCGGGCCCGGTTTCCGTATTAAAACCGTAGGCACCCCCAAATCGCGTGTCCGTAAACCAGTACACAGGGGCGGTATAGGCATAGGGTCCCAACATTTTCACCCCCGAGGAACCACTGATTTCACTGACAACGTCCTCATTACCGACCACATGTTGATCGCTTCCCACTCCCCCGGTCGAATTTAGGTAAGGCCGTCCAGGGTCATATTGTGCAAAGGTTTCCAAATATTTTTGTTCCAATTCGGTTATGGGGACCTTGTCGCTGGCCACGGTCCATACAAAGATACTGGGATGGTTGCGCAGCCAGATTACTTGATCTTCCCATGCCTGGGCTATGTGTGCTATATCCTTGGGCCTGTACACGCCCCCAAAACGGTCGTTTACCGGAACGCCCATATGGATCTCGTGCTCCCAATGGCAGCTCCACCCGACCATCAACAGAATACCGTGCTCATCGCAGAGGTCGTATAATTTATGATCTTTTCCCCAAATACCTTCCAGACGGATACAATTGAGGTTCATATCTTTTACATATTTCACCTGGGCCGTTATACTTGCATCGGTATCCATCAATAGCATATCGTCTGTCCACCCCCCACCTTTTATCAATACTTTTTTTCCATTGATCTTATACCCACGATGGATATCGTTCAGCCAATAATCCTGCACTTCCCGGATTCCGAATTTTAAATCGGTCGCATCCAACACATCATCACCGTGGGCAAACTCCAGTTCCAAGGTATGGAGATAGGGTTCGCCCATCTGTACGGGCCACCAAAGTTTTGGGGCCTTAATATTCAATTCGGGAAATTCGCTGTTGTCAAGGCGGACCGATTGTGTGCTATTCGGGGCAATGCTTACTTTTTTTTGCAGTTGGATATCCCCAACCTTCCCGATTAAAAAACCGGAGATGACCTTATTAGAGGAATTGACCAGTTCCGCAGAAATAGCAATAGCTGCCTCTTCCAAGGTTTCTAGGTCTACCTTGGTCCGCACAAAGGGATTTTCTATATGGACTCCCCCGTGTAGGTGAAGGACGACCGGTCTAAAAATACCCATATTCCCATCGGGCGGAGCGGGGTTCCAATCTACAAAGCCTGTACTAAAATCGCCCAACTCTGGTGGGATTACCTCCACGGCGAGTACGTTGGCCCCCTCCTTTATATATTCGCTAATATCAAAGGAGGTAATCCTATATGCCCCGTCAATGGAATTTACATCTGCTATAAGTCCACCATTTAACCATACATTGGCCTTGTAGTTTATTCCATGGAATTTTAGGGTCGCATAGTTCTTTGCCTGTTCGGGCCGAAGTTTAAAAACCGTGGTGTACCACCATGGTACCTTGAATAAATGGGGGGGTATTTTCTTTAAATTCTCCCCGAAATAAGGGTTCCCATAAATTCCGTTGGTTACCAGGGTGCCCAGTACCGTTGACGGCACCGCGGCCGGAATCCAATTATCCATACCTGATAAAGTGGATGAGATCACGGGGCCTTTTTCGGATATTATTTTTGAGCTCTGGATCTTCCAGTTATCCGATAAAGTTATTTCGAAGTTACTCTTCATTGCTGTTGTCGATAATTTCGTCGGAAGTGGTCTTTAGTTTCCTTATGGTCCTTTTTGCTTTCCATATCATACCTCCGCCAATGGACATCAATAAAAGGCCTGCCACCAGATCAGTAATATGTTCTATAAAGGTGTCCGTATACAGCATTGCAAATAATACAATAATGCCAAATACAGACAAAAAAACACCTAATGCATTGTTTATTTGAGCAGTCTTTATTCTCCCTTTTTTTTCGATCGGATCCATATTAAAATTTAAAATTGATAATAGATAGATGCCAGGATCGTGAGGACGCCAAGGGACCAAAGTTTTAGATTATTGTACCAGTGCCGATCCTCTTTTTTCAATCCTTCATAAATATATTCGTTGGGGATCATAAGTACCAAGATCCCTATTAGGCCATATAGGCCGAGAAATATCATTTTGGCCGTTTCTGGAGATACTCCGGACAACCAGTCGAAATTTAACATATCAAAGGGTTTTATTTTTTGCCAATATTTTAGAGCTGAACACCAAGCCTTCAAGTTGGTCCTTCGTATGTGGTTTTGTCATCAGGCTTACTGTTATATTAATTATAAAACCTACCAGGAACGACCACCATGAGATATACAAAAATGGCTCTTCAATGGTAAAGAACCGTTGTTTGAACACGTTGAGGAAAATGGCAGATCCAATACCGATCACCAGGGCGGAGAGTCCGCCCCATTGGGTGGTACGTTTCCAAAAGATCCCCAACAGGAGGATGGCGAAAAGCGGTCCCTGAAAGTAGGACATAAAGGTTTGGATGGCCACATAAATGCCCGGGAAATCGCTACTGATCGGGGAAGTGGCCACCCCGATGATCAATAATACCAGAGTGCTGATCTGCCCTACTTTTAAATAGTGTTGGTCACTGGCACCCTTTTTTATAAAGGGCTCATAGATATCCTTGGTGAAAAGGGTGGCGGTAGAGTTGAGTAGGGAGTCCACGCTGGACATGAGGCCCGCAAAAAATGCTGCAAACATAAGTCCGATCAGCCCCGGTGGGAGAATGGATTTTATCATCATGGGCAATGCCAAATCCCCGTCTTCCAACCCGGGATGTACTACAATGGCCATTAAGCCCGGAAAGAGCACTAATATGGGAATCAACATTTTTAGGGCGGAGGCAAATATCATGCTTGCCTTGGCATGCCATTCGTTTTTTGCGGTAAGGCAGCGCTGAACGATTGCTTGATTACCGATCATATAGGCATTTGCCATTACAAAGGTAAGGCCGAAAAGGATCCCGGTCCAAGGGAAGGGGGATTTGGTGTCCGAAGGTTGGATAATATCAAAATGGCTTCGATATTCAGGTCCCATGGTACTGATCTTTTCTACCATATTATCCCAGCCGCCTACTTCGTATAGACTTAGGAAAACCAGGGCAAATCCACCTATAAACATAATCACCATCTGAACCACGTCGGTCATGATCACTGCGGTGATTCCCCCAAAATAGGTGTAGAGTCCGACCACCCCGGCGGTCGCGAAGATGGATACCCATATGGGCCAGCCCATAAGTACGTTCAACAATACCGCACTGGCCCAGAACAGTACCCCTAGATCCAGTGCAAAAAATAGGATCCAGGTTACCGAGGCAATCGTCCTGACCTTTTGGTTATACCTTCTCCCCAAATATTCCGGGATCGTATACATACCTCCCCGCCAGAAATAGGGGATAAATATAAATGCGGCCAATAACATGGCCGGGACCGACCCCACCCAATCAAAATTACCTACAGAAACACCATAGCGATAGGCCTGACCGGATACCCCTACAAAATCCAGGGCCCCAATATCGGAAACTACAATGGACATCCCTATGGCCCAAAATGGCAGACTCTTGCCCCCAAGAAAATAATCTTCCGAACTATTTACAAATTTTTTAAAATATAGGCCAAGTATCAGCATTCCTACTATATAGGATATAACTATAAAATAATCGATTCCGGTTAACATGCTATATTGTTTTATTAACGAATTTCTTTTATGCCATCAGAATCCAAAGCTGATTTCCGGACGATGGCAAAAGGACTATAATCCGATTTTATCTGAGAGGTATAGACCCGTCCTATCCCTGATCCCGACCCTGGTACGAACAAAGAAAAATATATAAAACAGGAATCGATTAGTAAATATTACTCATTACGCATTAGATATTGTCCTGAATTGTATTTTAATTGATTTATACCAAAAAAATGAGTTAATATTATTGTATTAATAAAAATAGTGGCGGTAGGGCGCTTTGTAAGATAAACGATGCCGGGCACAGGGGCGGAAGAATCCTTATGGTAATGTATAAATTATGGAGAAAAAAATAAAATGGGGTGTTTTGGGAGCCGCTACGATCGCGGTGGAGCAAGTTATTCCGGCGATATGGGAAAGCGAATACGGGGAGGTCTACGCCATAGCTTCCAGGGATGCCACCAAGGCGGAGCAAATTGCAGGGCGTTTCAATGCCACAAAGGCCTATGGTGATTATCTGGCACTTTTGAACGATCCAACTATTGATGCGGTATATATTCCCTTACCCAATTATCTTCACGTGCCATGGGCGATCAGGGCCTTGGAAGCGGGCAAACACGTGCTGGTGGAAAAACCGATCGGCCTATCCAGTAAAGAGGCAAACTTACTAGGGGAAGCCTGTAGAAATAATCCGCGATTAAAAGTGATGGAAGCTTTTATGTACCGATTCCATCCACAATGGATCAAAGCGAAGGAGCTGATAGCGGCCGGGACCATCGGGGAGGTCGGCAGTATAAGTTCGTCCTTTTCTTTTTTTGATGACGATCATGATAGTATAACCAATAGATTGGATCTGGGCGGGGGAAGTTTAATGGATATAGGGTGTTACTCCCTATCCCTGTCTAGATATATATTTGATTCGGAACCGCTTGCCGTGTCGGCTATTATCGATTACGACCCTATATCCAAGGTAGATAGGCTGGCTTCGGGGATATTGGAATTTAAGCAGGGGATTTCCACCTTCTTTAGTTCCATTCGCTTGGGAGATCATCAGAGGGCGCAATTGTTCGGGACGAAGGGGAGCATCGAATTTGAGCTTCCCTTTAACCCACCGATCGACAGGCCCTCAAAAATTTGGATCCACAAAGGAAATAAAACGGAGACCATAACCTTTGAAATATGCAATCAGTATACCTTGCAGGTAGATGCCTTTGCCTTATCGATCTTAAATAATACCCCGGTACCCACCCCTATTCAAGATGCCATTAATAATATGATACTCATAGAGAAATTAAGGGAAAGCAATGAAAAAGGACAAAAAATATGGCTTTAAGGCGATCGATGTCGGTGAGCCTATTATCCAGCTCCCCTAAAGCGGATAGGACTAAAGGCCCCTTAACTTTTCAAACTGTTTATGAGCGGCATCTACCCTTGCCTTCGGGGCTTTTTCGAATTCCTTATCCGTTACCCCATACACTTTTTGAACGCTATCCAGCGTACGGTGCATTTTTCCTATAATTTGTGTATAAGCCTTATCATGGATCGCATTATACGTTTCCTTGGGGTCTGTTTCCAGGTCGTAAAATTCCCACTGATCGATATCATCGTAAAAATGCATCAATTTATAGCGGTGCGTTCGGATACCGTAATGTTTTTTCACCATGTGAAAGGCGGGGTAATCGTAATAATGGTAGTAGATGACATCCCTAAAATTTGCTTCGGCCATACTCCCATCCAATAGGCCCTTAAAAGATTTTCCCTGCATATCCTTCCCTAATTGGGGGATACCCGCGACCTCTAAAAAGGTCTGGGCAAAATCCAGGTTCTGGACCATGGCATCTATTTTTGTTCCCGGTGGTATATGTCCAGGCCATTGTACCAATAGCGGGGTGCCAAAAGAAGGTTCGTACATAAAACGCTTATCGAACCAGCCATTTTCCCCCATATAAAATCCTTGGTCCGAGGTATATACCACCAAGGTATTTTCCGTTAATCCATTTTCCTCCAGATAATCCAATAATTGTCCCACGCCCTCATCTACCGAGGCTATGGTGGCCATATAATCCTGTAAATAGCGCTGTCCCTTCCATATATCCAGTTCCTTTCCGTTTAAATTGGCGAGGTGAAAAGCATTGTTCTTTGGCAGATATCCTGCGTCCCATTGCGTTCGTTGTTCCGGATCCATCCGTTCAAAATCGGTTTTCCAAGGGTTGTGGGCCAGTTCCGTGCTTCCGAATTCCGTGCTCATTTTAAGGTCGTGCCCTTCGTACATATCCTTATAGATGGTCTGCAATTGCTCTTGGGCAGCTTGTTGGCCTACATAAGTAGGAAAGTAAGTATCGGGCAGCGGAAATCGGACCGAATCATATGTGTTGATATGCCGTAGGGCAGGCATCCAATTTCGGTGGGGAGCCTTGTGCTGTACCATTAAAAAAAATGGCAGGCTATCGTTGCGCTTGGTCTTTAGCCAATCCAGGGCATCATGGGTAATGATATCCGTGGCATAACCACGGATACGGGTAGTGTCACCGTTTTCTATAAAATCCGGATTGTAATAATTGCCTTGGTCGACGATTATTTTCCAATGATCGAAGCCTTCCGGGTATCCATGTAAATGCCACTTTCCGATCAATGCGGTGTGATAGCCCGATTCTCCCAGTATCTTGGGCAAGGTGGGCTGGCTTCCATCAAAGCGATCCCCGTTCTGTCTAAACCCGTTGATATGGCTGTGTTTCCCCGTCAGTATTACCGCCCTACTGGGTCCACATATGGAATTGGTGACATAGCTATGTGTAAAAAGGGCACCGCTTTTAGCGATCCGATCAATATTGGGCGTCGGGGCCATCGATCCGATGGGGTGTTGATAGGCACTGATCGCCTGAATGGCATGGTCATCCGCCATAATAAACAGAATATTCGGCCTTTTTTGGGCAATAGGGGCCTTCTGTTGCTCCCCTTTACAGGTAAGACAGAGCAATATGGGCAATAGCATCCATATTGAATTGGTATAACCTAGTTTCCGTTTTTTCTTGAATTTGGTTTTAATGGCTTTCATATGTAATTCGCATATCTTCATTCGGGTTTGCCCACCAGAATGAATCTTTCGGGCCGGCGACCAATTTTTGGTCATGCTCATTTCAACCTATATATTTTTATCCTATTATTCTGCAACCACCAATTTTGATCGCTCCGACACCCCATTTTCATTAAAGGCTTCTATAGCAAAATAGTAGGTCTGGTCGGTATTCAGCGATTTTATTTCCAAGTTGTTTTCACCATAGACCATCCACGAGCTATACAACTTATCCGGTGCGATGCCCCATAGCACATTATAACCTGTACTGTTTTTTTGAGGGGACCATGTGATCAGCACATCCCTTTTATCGGTTTTACGGGCTACCGAAAATTTCTTGATCGTTTTGGGGGGCTTACCATCCCCCGTTCCAAATATCCGGAGATCCGAAATGGATAGATGGGGAGTGGGTACATGGAGATTGTTATAGCGTATATATTTCCATTTTTGGGGCTCGGGAAGCTCAACATAGTCATTGGGAACATCCCTTAAATTTTTACTGCGATCTACGATTACCTTCCAAGCCTTTCCATCCAAGGAACCCGAAATGGTATATTGGTGGTAGAGGCCGGGGATCCTGCCGTACATATCGGATTTATAATCGTTAAAATTAACCTGTATCGCCTTAACGGTACCGGGGCTGCCCAGGTCTATCTCTATCCACTGTCCGTCATTATTTTCCTGGGCCACCCAAAATGACTTTATATTCTCATCTACCAAATTGCTTGGGATAAATTTTTCCAAGGAAGAGGAGGTTTTTACAGATTTTTTATAGGATAGGAGCATCCAACCGGTAAACTCACCTTGTTTGCCGGGTACGGTAGGGGAGTAATGTGGATAATCCCCAAAACGGGTATCGCTGTACATCAGTCCATCCCGATCAAAATAGGTAGGGAACATACCAATGCGGCGTTCCCATCCAATATTGATGTTCATGGCCATGGAGGTGATGTGCCAATAGTGATCTCCAGGTCCCTGTACCGTACTGCCATGACCCGCACCGGTAATAAAGCCCCCTGGTTTATAGCTAAACGGGTTGTTGGGAGCGTAGGTAAACGGTCCCAAAGGGGAATCGCCCATATAGGTGCCGTCGCCGTACACATTGAATTCGGTTCCCGGGGCCGCATATTGCAGGTAGTATCTGTTATTGCGTTTTGTCATCCATGGGCCCTCTATATAGCCTCCTAAAATAGTATCGGAATGATTTTCCCCGAACCTTTCCCACCCATGTTTTTTGGGATCTAAATTAAAAAGTTCATAGGTTTCCTCCGATGGCCTAAATCGCTTTTTGCGGTCCAATTTTTTAGCACGTACGGGAAATTTATTGGACGAGCCCCAATATACATATCCCTCCCCATCATCATCAATGAACAAGGCCGGATCCTGAAGATTGTTCAGTATTCCGGGGGTAGCCTGCCAATCCCCCTTTTTTGGATCATCGGTAAAAAGGACGCTCATTGAACCCGATGGGTTTCCCGCTACATAAAGGAGGGAGTCCTTATAATTAAAGGCGGCGGGCGCATTGGAGCCCTCAAAATACCATTTTTGGGGACTTATAAATTTCCAATTGTTCAAATCCGTGGAATGCCAATACCCCATAGATCGGGTTACGAACATATAATATTCGTTCCTAAAACGAACCACTGCGGGATCGGCCCCGGAGCGATAGGAAATATCCTTATGGGCATCATAGATCATATAGGTATAATCTAAATTGATGGGATTGCAGTAGGTACTTTGTTGTGCGGTTCCTTGGTTTCCGATGGCTAGGGCCATCAATGAACATATGGTGATAAAATGTCTGTTCCCGCTATATTTCCACATGATATATTTTTTAAGTTGATAGATTATGGATGTGTAAATCCCAAAGCGGCCAGACCCGTTTTCACATCGCTATTTTGCATAAACAGTTTCCATAATAGGCC
>DATGQM010000079.1:0-3421 GCA_035304205.1 Arenibacter sp.
ATGAGTTGAAAGTTGAGTCATAACAATACCATGATAACCTTATAACATGATAACATTATAACATTATAACAAAATAGTTAAGGAATCAAAATTTAGATTTCCCATGATGTATATATGGAAATCAAGGCGTATAATGCAAAAAAATAATAAATGGAAATAAAAAGAAATGTATTGCTGAACCCAGGTCCCGCAACGACAACGGATTCCGTGAAATTGGCGCAGGTAGTTACCGACATTTGCCCCAGGGAGAAAGAGTTTGGTGACCTGATGGAATTTTGTGCCACCGAGATTACCAAATTTGTGGGAGACCCCAAGGAGTATGCCACCGTTTTGTTCGGCGGTTCGGGAACGGCTACCGTAGAGGCCATATTGAGCTCCGTAATCCCCGAGAACGGTAGGATCCTGATAATTGATAATGGGGCCTATGGCAAACGGATGTGCCAGATTACGAAGATTTATAAGTTGGATACCGTAGTTTTCGAATCCTCTTCCATTGCCCCCATAGATCTAAATGCATTGGAGGAAGTTATCAAAAAGGAAAAGGGACTCACCCATCTGGCCATGATCCATCACGAGACCACTACCGGCCTGTTGAACGACATCTCGGCGGTAGGAAAATTATGTGATAGGTACAATATAAGTTTTATAGTGGATTCCATGAGCGGGTTTGCGGCGATCCCCGTGGATATGAAGGCCATGAACATCGATTATTTAGCGGCGAGCTCCAATAAGAACATACAGGGAATGGCCGGGATCGGCTTTGCGATCTGCAATAAGGATGCATTGTTGGGCACGCAATCCATTCCCATGCGCAACCTCTACCTAAACTTGTACGCCCAGTACGCCTATTTTGAAAAAACGCACCAGACCCGATTTACGCCTCCGGTGCAGACCTTCTATGCGCTAAAACAGGCCATTCTGGAAACTAAGGAGGAAACCATAGAAAAGCGTTACGCCCGATATGCCAGATCGTGGGAAACCTTGCTGCAAGGTCTCGGGGAACTGGGACTGGAATACTTGATCGATAAGGAATATCATTCAAAAATTATCACCTCCATTATAGAGCCCAAGTCGGACAAGTACGACTTTGATGAAATGCACGATTTCTTCTTCGAGCGGGGTTTTACGATCTATCCTGGAAAAGTTAACGATTATGATACGTTCCGGATATCCAATATAGGACAGATAGATCATAGGGATATGGGGGATTTTTTAGTAGTATTAAAGGAATACCTTGTAACTATTGATTATTTAAGGGATTAAACTTCTATTTTAGTAGCTATCTAAAATTGTACATTGACTACCTGGGGGATTCAGGATATTTAATATAAGCTTAATGTATGTTCAACTATATTTGGGACTTTTCGGTCATAGGCCGTTAGTCGTCGAATAGATTTTTATGTGTACCGACCGACCAATTGAATTTTGAGTAGAACCAAACAATAAAGGCTATAAATGAGTTTGACCACAGAACAAAAATACTGGAGAAGAAGAATATTTGCACTGACCTGGTTGGCCTATGCGGGATTTTATTTTGGTCGGAAAAACCTGTCCGTTACCTGGAGTTCCATGGAAAAGGACCTGGGGCTGGATAACTCCGATTATGCCACCATAATTTTTATTTATAGTCTGATATATACGATCGGACAATTCGTAAACGGCTACCTGTCGGACACCTTTGGTCCCAGAAAGGTGGTTTCCTTTGGATTGTTCCTGGCGGCTATCGGAAACCTATTTTTAGGGATGTCGTTTTCCATTGGGGTAATTATATTCCTAATAGCTGTTAATGGCTATGGCCAATCTACGGGATGGAGCGGGCTGATAAAGAATATGACCCCTTGGTTCAGGCGGACCGAGCGGGGAATTGTTATGTCATGGTGGTCTACCTGTTATGTTACGGGGGGCTTTCTGGCCACTATATTTGCCACCTATGTGTCGTTCGATATGGAGTTTCTATCGGAGCTCGGTTGGAAAAGGGGCTTTATCTTTCCTTCCCTGGTTCTTTTTATAGTGGCCATATTATATTTATTGTTTACCAGGAACGATCCGGAAGATATCGGCTTGCCCAAGGTCCTGGAAAATAAATACGAATTTGAGGGGGGTGCCAAGGCCGAAAAACTTAAAATTTTAGGGTTGATGCTGAGGAACAGTTCGCTTTGGATCTATTCCAGTACCTATATGATCCTTAAGATGACCCGTTATGCCTTTTTGTTCTGGTTGCCCATATACTTGGAAAAAGCACTTCTCTATGATGTCAATGATGCGGGCTATATATCATCCGTGTATGAATTGATCGGTTTTTTCGGTGTCATCCTTGCTGGTTATAGCTCGGATAAAATTTTTAAATCGAACCGCTTTAGTACCGTGGCGATCATGATGTTCGCATTGGGTATTGCCTGTTTGATCCATCCCCTTATGGCACCTTATGGGAAGATTGCCACAATTATTAGTATTGCCCTGATCGGGGTTGCCACCTATGGACCGGATTCCCTGATCTGTACGGCGGGATCTATGGATGTTGGGGGTACAAAGGGTGCGGCAATGGCCGCTGGCATCATCAATGGGATGGGATCTATCGGTCAAATGTTCTCCGGATTTTTTGTGGTGGCGATCAGCGCACATTATGGTTGGGATAATCTGTTCTACTTTTTTGTGGTCATGTCCTTTATTGGAGGCGGTCTGGCAGCGTTAAAATGGAACCAAAATAGCACCGATTAATACCGGGAAACAGATTTGTTAACATTTTATGTTTATTTTTGCGGATAATCACATTGCCGTTCGTGGTCGGCAATTAATTAAGAAGCGTTAAATGGATGATATTCTGATAAATATTGGCAGACAATTAAAATTGGCCCGCCAAAAAAGGGATCTTACCTTACAGCAAGTGGCAAAAAGGACCGGGGTAAGTGCCGGGTTGATATCCAAAATTGAAAACCTTAGGACTACTCCATCCTTACCGGTACTTTTAAAGATCATGCAGACGCTCAATATAGATTTGGCGGAGCTTGATCTGTCATCCAGCGTTAAGGGAGATTATATGGTGATCAAGAACGGTGCGGGTGTCAAGGAGGTTCGCGAAGACTCTTTAAACCTGGAATACACTCATTTATTGTCCAGTCCCTCTTCCGATACAAGTATCAGGGTGTATATCGTTAACGTTACCCCGGGCGCATATAGAAAGCCCATCTCTACCAATGCCAATGAGTTGATCTACGTACTCAGTGGGAAAGTCAATTACCTGCTTAAAAAAGATACGGTATTATTGGAAAAAGGAGATCTATTGTATTTTGATGGCTCCATACCCCATGGCGTTTCCAATGAGTTTGGCGAGGAGGCGGTAATGTTAAAGATATACTTCTTGCACTAGGCCTATGGAAGGGAAAATATAAATACTATGGTCGGACGGATTATTATTATATAA